>CACEEJ010000009.1 GCA_902558545.1 uncultured Pelagibacteraceae bacterium
AAATAAAATATGGAAAACAGACCTTTATCACCACACATACAGATTTATAAATGGCATATTTCCTCATTAGTATCTATTTCACACAGAATTACAGGAATAATTAATTTTTTTGCAATCACATTAATTTGTATTTGGTTTGCATTAATGCTTCTAGGAGAAAGTAATTATCAAATTATTAAAAATTTTTTAGAAACTTTTTTAGGTAAATTTATTTTAATTGGAATAACCTGGTCATTTAGTTTTCATATGTTAAGTGAAGTAAGACACTTGATTATGGATTTAGGTTATGGATTTGAATTACAAACAACAAAAATTACAGGTTTGTTAGTTATTTTTGGTTCGATTGTTTTAACTATCTTAATTTATTTAATAGGCAGAGGATTAATATAATGCTTCCAGTAACAAAAAAATGGTTATTCTTAAAAATTAGTTCCACAATCTTATTACCTTTAATGCTTTGGTTTATTATAAATTTAGTAAATATCTATGATAAAAGTTATCTTGAAATAGTGAATTTTTTAACAATACAACCATCTAAATTCCTAATTGGATTATTTTTAGTTATTGCTTATTTTTTTTCAGCTTTGACTATAAGTGAGGTTTTTGAAGACTATATTAACGATAAAAAAACCAAAAATGCCGCAAACAAAGTCCTAAATTTTTTTGCTATAACAATTCCAGTAATTACAATAATTGTAATTTTTAACTTAAATACATGAAAGCATATAATATTATAGACCACGAGTACGATGTTGTTGTACTTGGTGCAGGTGGATCAGGTTTAAGAGCGGCAGTAGGGCTTAGCGAGGCTGGCTTAAAAACAGCTTGTATCTCAAAAGTATTTCCTACCAGAAGTCATACATCAGCTGCACAAGGTGGAATATCAGCAGCACTAGGAAACATGGGAGAAGATGATTGGAGATGGCACATGTATGACACTGTCAAAGGTGCAGATTGGTTAGGTGATCAAGATAGTATTGAATATCTTTGTAAAGAAGCACCTAAAGCAGTTTTAGAATTAGAGAAATATGGAGTTCCATTTAGTAGAACTGAAGAGGGAAAAATTTATCAAAGACCATTTGGTGGAATGACAAAAAATTATGGAAATGGAATAGTTCAAAGAACTTGTGCAGCAGCTGATAGAACAGGACATGCTATTTTACATACATTATATGGACAAGCGTTAAAGCATAATACAGAATTTTTTATAGAATATTTTGCATTAGATTTGTTAATGAAGAATGGAGAATGCAAAGGTCTAATTGCTTGGAATTTGAATGATGGCACAATTCATAGATTTAGAGCGCACACAGTAATTATTGCTACTGGTGGTTATGGAAAAGTTTATTATTCAGCAACATCAGCACATACTTGCACTGGTGATGGCAATGCAATGGTTTTAAGAGCTGGATTACCGCTTCAGGATATGGAGTTTGTTCAATTTCACCCAACAGGAATTTATGGCCACGGTACCTTAATAACAGAAGGTGCTCGAGGAGAAGGAGGCTATCTTACAAATTCTAAAGGTGAAAGATTTATGGAAAGATATGCTCCAAATGCAAAAGATTTAGCATCAAGAGATGTTGTTAGTAGATCTATGTCTATTGAGATTAATGAGGGAAGAGGTGTTGGAAAAGATCAAGATCATGTTCATTTGAACCTAAGTCACTTAGATAAAGATATTATTGAAAGCAGGCTTCCTGGAATTACTGATGCAGCAAGATTATTTGCAAATGTAGATGTAACTAAAGAACCAATTCCTGTTGTACCAACAGTTCATTATAATATGGGTGGTATTCCAACAAACTATAAAGCAGAAGTATTAACTGTAAATGGCTCAGAAAAAACTGTTCCAGGTTTAATGGCTATTGGAGAAGCGGCATGTGTCTCTGTTCACGGAGCAAATAGACTTGGTTCTAATTCTTTAATTGATTTAGTAGTATTTGGAAGAGCAGCAGCAAAAAGAGCAGCTGAGTTAGTTAAGCCAGGAACACCTCATGAAGAAATTCCTGAGTCAGAAACACAAAAATGTTTAGATAGATTTGATAAACTTAGAAATGCACAAGGAAATAATAGTACTGCAGAACTTAGACTTTCAATGCAAAAAACTATGCAGTCGAAATGTGCAGTTTTTAGAACAGAAAAAAATCTTAAAGAAGGTGTTGATGAGATTAAAAAAACTTATGATGGTATGGACTCAATTTCAGTTAAAGATAGGTCTTTAGTATTTAATACTGATTTAGTTGAAACATTAGAACTTGATAATTTAATAAGACAAGCAGTAACTACTGTAGAGTCTGCATATCATAGAAAAGAGAGCAGAGGCGCTCACGCGAGAGATGACTATCCAAAAAGAGATGACGAAAAATTTATGCAACATACTCTTGCTTGGTGTGATGGAAAAAATACAAAGATTAGTTACAGAGCAGTCCACAAATCAACTTTAACAAATGAAGTTCAATATTTTCCACCACAAGAGAGAGTATATTAATGGTTCAGCTAAGTTTACCTAAAAATTCAGAGGTTAAAAAAGGCAAATATTTTAAAGACAAAACTGGATCTAAAAATTTAAGAAAAGTAAATATTTATAGATGGGATCCATCGACAGAAGAAAATCCTAGAATTGATACATACGAAGTTGATATGGATAATTGTCCATCTAAGGTGCTGGATATTCTAAATAAAATTAAAAACGAAATTGATCCTACATTGGCCTATAGAAGATCTTGTGCTCATGGTGTTTGTGGTTCTTGTGCTATGAATATGGGAGGAAAAAACGGACTTGCTTGTACAACTCCTCATGCAGAGATAGACGGTGACATCGATATTTATCCTCTACCTCATTTAAAAGTTAAAAGAGATTTGATTGGTGATTTAGATGGCTTATATAAACAATATCAATCTATTGAACCTTGGTTAAAAAATAACTCAACAAAACAGACAACAGAAATTTATCAGTCTAAAGAAGATAGAGCGAAACTTGATGGTGCTTACGAATGCATTATGTGTGCTTGCTGTTCTACATCTTGCCCAAGTTATTGGTGGAATGGAGATAAATATTTAGGTCCAGCAGTTCTGCTACAGGCTTATAGATGGATTATTGATAGTAGAGATGAAGAGAGAAAAGCTAGATTAAAAAAAGTTTCAGATGAATTAAAATTATATAGATGCCATACAATATTAAATTGTACAAATGCATGTCCAAAGGGCTTGAATCCAGCAAAAGCTATAGCTGAAATAAAAAAAATGTTAGCAACAGCTAATGTTTAAATAGACTATTCGATATTTTTGATCTAAAACACCGTATTCATGAAATTAATAGAACACTTCGTAAACGGTAAAATAATTCCGGGATCTTCAGATAAAAAAGGAAAAGTTTTTAATCCAGCAACTGGTGAACAAGAGTCAGAGGTAAGACTTGCTTCAAAATCTGATCTAGACAGTGCTGTTGAGGTAGCAAAAAAAGCATTTGAAAGTTGGTCTTTAAAACCTGCTCTACAAAGAGCTAGAATAATATTTAAATTTAAAGAATTAATTGAAAAAAATTCTGATGAATTAACGAAGTTAATAGTTTCAGAACATGGAAAAGTTTATGAAGATGCAAGAGGCTCTTTAACTAGAGGACTTGAGGTGGTAGAATTTGCTTGTGGAATACCACATTTATTAAAAGGTGAGTTTTCAGAAAATGTTGGAACCAATGTTGATAGTTGGTCAATCAGACAACCATTAGGAGTTGTTGCAGGTATTACACCTTTTAATTTTCCTGCTATGGTACCAATGTGGATGTTTCCAATAGCGATAGCTTGTGGAAACACTTTTATTCTTAAACCATCAGAAAAAGACCCTTCTTGCGCAATAAGATTAGCAGAATTACTTTCTGAGGCGGGTCTTCCAGAGGGAGTATTTAACGTAATAAATGGAGATAAAGAAGCTGTTGATGCAATTTTGGAAAACAAAGATATCAAAGCTGTTAGTTTCGTAGGATCTACTCCTATTGCAAAATATATTTATGAAAATTCAGCTAAAAATGAAAAAAGAGTTCAAGCTTTGGGTGGAGCAAAAAACCATTTAGTTGTTATGCCAGATTGTGATTTAGATGGTGCAGTAAATGGTTTAATGGGTGCTGCTTATGGTTCAGCTGGAGAAAGATGTATGGCCCAATCAGTTGCGGTTGCGGTTGGAGATATTGGTGATGAACTTGTATCAAGATTATCAAAAAAAGCTGAGGCTTTAAAAGTTGGTCCTGGAATGGATAAAGCATCAGAAATGGGACCTTTAGTTACAAAAGAACATTTAGAAAAAGTTACAAGTTACGTTGATTTAGGTGTCAAGGAAGGCGCAAAGCTAGTGGTTGATGGAAGAGGTTTAAAACTTCAAGGATATGAAAATGGTTTCTATATAGGTGGATGCTTGTTTGATCATGTAAATAAAGATATGAGAATTTACAAAGAGGAAATATTCGGTCCAGTCCTATCAGTTGTTCGAGTAAAAACTTTTGAAGAAGCTGCAAAATTAATTAACGACCATGAGTACGGAAATGGAGTTAGTATTTATACAAGAGACGGTGATGCAGGTAGAACTTTTGCAAGTAAAATTCAAGTAGGTATGGTTGGTATTAACGTGCCGATCCCAGTTCCAATGGCATTTCATAGTTTTGGTGGTTGGAAAAGATCATTATTTGGAGATAGTGGAATGCATGGTATGGAAGGAATAAAATTTTATACTAAACTTAAAACAGTAACATCCAGATGGCCTTCAGGTGTCCGATCAAATGCGGAATTTGTTATGCCAACAATGAAATAAAGGAAATAAATGACAAAAATATCTTTAATTGGTGCAGGCCAAATAGGTGGAACTCTTGCACATTTAATAGGAACAAAAGAATTAGTAAATGAAGTGGTTTTATTTGATGTAGCTAGTGGTATTGCAAAAGGAAAAGCATTAGATATTGCACAATCTTCATCTGTAGATGGTTTCAATGTTAGGTTTTCAGGAACTGATAACTATGAGGATATAAAAGATTCAGATGTAATTATAATTACAGCAGGTGTTCCAAGAAAACCTGGAATGAGCCGAGACGATCTTCTTGGAATTAATTTAAAAATTATTAAACAAGTTGCTGAGGGGGTAAAGAAAAATGCTCCTAACGCTTTTGTGATCTGTATCACCAATCCTTTAGACGTTATGGTTATGGCATTTCAAAAATTTTCAGGTTTGCCATCAAATAAAGTTGTTGGTATGGCAGGTATTTTAGATAGTTCGAGATTTAAATTATTTTTATCATTAGAACTTAATGTGCCAGTAAGAGAAATTGAGGCAATGGTTATGGGTGGTCATGGTGACACCATGGTTCCTATGCCAAGATTTACAAAAATTTCAGGTAAACCATTGTTGGATCTTGTAAAGGATGGAAAAATTTCTTCAGAAAGAGTTGAGGAAATTAATCAAAGAACACGAGATGGTGGTGCGGAAATAGTTAAATATTTAGAAAAAGGATCAGCCTTTTATGCGCCAGCAGCTTCAGGTGTTCAAATGGCAGAAGCATATTTAAATGATCAGAAAAAATTATTACCCTGCGCTGTACAATTAAATGGAGAATATGGTGTAAAAAATGTTTATGCAGGTGTTCCTGTTGTCATTGGAAAAGATGGTGTAGAAAAAATTGAAGAGATTGATTTAGATGAAAAAGAAAAAAAAGAATTTATGCATTCAATAGATGCTGTAAAAGCTTTATGGGAAGCTGCATCTAAAATAGATCCTGATTTATCTAAATAATAATGAATATTCACGAGCATCAAGCTAAACAAATATTAAAAAAATATGGAGCTGTAGTTCCCGAAGGAGTATTTGCGCATAATGTTGATGAACTTATTCAAAAAGCAAAAGCACTCAAAACTGAGAAATATGTGCTTAAAGCACAAATCCATGCTGGAGGTAGAGGAAAAGCTGGCGGTGTAAAAATTTTAAACTCTATTGAGGAACTAACGGTAGCAGCTAAAGAATTACTTGGAAAAACACTAGTTACTCATCAAACTGGCCCTGAAGGTAGAGAGGTAAAAAGATTATACGTAGAAGAATCATCAAATATAGATAAAGAATTTTACTTATCGTGCCTGGTTGATAGGGCAAGTTCTAAAATTGCATTTATATCAAGTGACCAAGGAGGGATGGACATTGAAGAAGTTGCAAGCAGTTCACCTGAAAAAATTATAACTACAAAAGTTGATATGGGTGATGAAATTTCTGATTCAGATTGTGAAAAAATAATTAATATTTTTAATTTAAATGAAGACGCAAAAAAACAATCAATAACATTAATTAAATCAATATATAAAATGTTTGTAGGTACTGACGCAAACATGGTTGAAGTAAATCCATTAATTTTGACAAAAGAGGAAAAAATTGTTTGTTTAGATGCAAAAGTTAATTTCGACTCTAACGCTTTATTCAGGCATCCAGAAATTGTTGAATTAAGAGATTTAAATGAGGAAGATCCTACCGAGATAGAAGCTAGCAAGCATGATCTTGCGTATATCAAGCTAGATGGAAGTATTGGCTGTATGGTGAATGGGGCAGGATTAGCAATGGCAACAATGGATATAATTAAATTGTATGGTAAAGAGCCAGCAAATTTTTTAGATGTAGGTGGTGGTGCATCCAAAGAAAAAGTATCTGCTGCATTAAAGATAATTCTCTCAGATAAAAATGTTAAAGGTATTTTAATTAATATTTTTGGAGGAATAATGAGATGTGATGTTCTTGCCCAAGGAGTAGTAGATGCAGCTAAAGAGATTAATATTAGTGTGCCTTTGGTTGTAAGATTAGCAGGTACAAATTTCAAAGAAGGAAAAAAAATTCTTGATAATTCTGGATTAAAATTAATTTCTGCAGAAAATTTAGATGACGCTGCTAAGAAAATTGTTGAGGTGATAAAATAAAATGTCGGTTTTGGTAAATAAAAATACTAAAGTAATTTGTCAGGGATTTACTGGCTCACATGGAACATTTCATTCAGAGCAGGCTATAAAATATGGAACCAATCTTGTTGGTGGAGTTACGCCAAAGAAAGGTGGACAAAAACATTTAGACAGACCAGTTTTTAATAGCGTTTTAGAGGCAAAAAATCAAGTAGGAGCAGATGCAACTATGATTTATGTACCTGCTAAATTTGCAGCAGCAGCAATCATTGAAGCTATTGATGCATCAGTTGAACTTATTGTTTGTATAACAGAGGGTATTCCAATTCAGGATATGCTTAAGGTCAGACAAAAATTAAGTGGATCTAGTAGCAGATTAATTGGACCTAATTGTCCAGGAATAATCACACCAGATGAATGTAAAATTGGGATTATGCCGGGAAGTATTCACAAAAGAGGAAGTGTTGGAATTGTATCAAGGTCAGGAACATTGACATATGAAGCAGTAGCCCAAACAACTGAAAATGGACTTGGTCAATCAACTTGTATTGGTATTGGTGGTGATCCTATTAATGGAACAAATTTTATAGATTGTTTAGATTTATTTTTAAATGACTCTGAAACAGAATCTATTTTAATGATAGGTGAAATTGGTGGAACAGCTGAAGAAGAAGCGGCTGACTTTATAAAAAATCATAAGATTAAAAAACCAATAGTTGGATTTATTGCTGGAATTACCGCTCCTCCAGGAAGGAGAATGGGGCATGCTGGTGCCATTATATCAGGTGGCAAGGGTGGAGCTAAAGATAAAATTAAAAAAATGGAAGAATGTGGTATTACAGTTGCCAAATCACCATCAATTATTGGAAAAACTTTATTTGATAAACTGTCTAATTGAAAAAAAATATTAGAGGGATATATTAAATAAAAAGATGTCTTCATCAAAAAATCTTGATTTCGAAAAAACTTCATTTTTAAACAAATCTAATAGTGCATTTATAGAAGAAATGTATTTAAAGTTTGTAAATAAAGATGCTGATCTTCCAGAAAGTTGGGCAAATTATTTTGAGGGAATTGGTGAAGAATTAAATGTTATAGCAAAAGAAATTAATGGTCCATCATGGGGACCTACTAAAAAAAAGATTGATATTGATGAATTACAAAAAAAAATAGAAGAACAAGATAAAAATGATTTTGATAATGTCAAATTAGACACTTCAGAAAAATTTAATTTTCAATTACTTGCTGACTCAAATAAAGATTCTATTAGTGCTGTAGCATTAATTAGAGCATATAGACTAAGAGGACATTTATTAGCAGATCTTGATCCTTTAGAAATGAGAGAGTCAGAATATCTAGATGAGCTTCATCCAGATTTTTACGGTTTTAAAAAAGAAAATTACGATAAGAAAATTTTTCTAAACGGGGTAATCAATCGTAAATATGCAAATATAAAAGAAATACTTAAGTTTATGAAAAAAACCTACTGTGGAAAAATAGGTTATGAGTTCATGCATATTTCAAACCCAGATGAAAGAAAGTGGTTTAGGGACAGGATAGAGCAAGATAAAAATGCACTTCAATTTACAAAAAATGGTAAAGAGGCAATTTTAAATAAATTGGTACAAGCAGAAGGATTTGAAAAATTTTTAGCTACAAAGTATGTGGGAACAAAAAGATTTGGTTTAGATGGTGGTGAAAGTTTAATACCTGCTCTTGAACAAATAATAAAAATTGGTGGTCAAAATAATATAAAAGAAGTTAAAATAGGTATGTCTCATAGAGGTAGGCTTAACGTTTTAGCAAACGTTTTACAAAAATCTTACAAAAAAATTTTTAATGAGTTTGCTGGTGAGTTTAGTACTGATTCTGAAGATAGTGCTGGAGATGTAAAATATCATCTTGGAGCGTCGTCTGATAGAGAATTTGATGGAAATTCAGTACATGTCAGTTTAACAGATAATCCCTCTCATTTAGAAGCTGTTAACCCAGTTGTTTTAGGTCAAACAAGAGCCAAACAATTTTTTCATAAAGACCGTGAAAGAAATAAAGTTATACCTATTCTCATTCATGGGGATGCAGCCTTTGCTGGTCAAGGAGTTGTAGCAGAATGTTTTGCAATGTCTGGACTACCAGGACATAACACTGGAGGAACAATTCATATTATTGTTAATAACCAAATAGGATTTACTACTAGTCCAAGATTTGCGCGGTCTTCACCTTATCCATCTGATGTTGCAAAAATGGTAGAGGCTCCAATTCTTCATGTTAATGGTGATGATCCAGAAGCAGTTGTTTATGCAACTAGAATAGCAACAGAATTTCGATTAAAATTTAATAGAGACGTTGTAGTAGATTTAATTTGTTATAGAAGATTTGGACATAATGAGGGAGATGAACCTTCATTTACTCAACCTTTAATGTATAAAAAAATTAGATCTCATCCCAGTGTTTACAAAATTTATGGAAATAAATTAGTAAACGAAAAATCTATAACTGAAGAATTATTAAATCAAAATGTTAAATCATTTAAAGATTTACTTGATGAACAATACAAAAGTGCAAAAGATTATAAACCTAAAATAGAATGGTTTGAGGGAACATGGTCAAGATATAGACCTGAAAGAGGTAAAGATAAAAGGGGTATAACAGGTTTTGACGAAAATAAATTAAAAATAATTTCAGATAAAATAAATGGTATTCCTGAAGAAAAAAATATTCATAAGACTATCTCTAAAATATTCAATGCTAGAAAAGAAAGTATCGAAAAAGGTATTGGTATCGATTGGTCTTCAGCAGAAGCTCTTGCTTTTGGATCTTTGCTAGAAGAGGGATATCCGGTTAGGCTTGTAGGACAAGACTCTGGTAGAGGAACATTTAGTCAACGACATTCTGTACTGAGAAATCAAATAGATAATTCTAGGTACATTCCTCTTAATAATATTTCTAAAGATCAAAAGCAATTTGAAGTAGTAGATAGTTTTTTGTCTGAACTTGCAGTTTTGGGGTTTGAATATGGTTACAGTCTAGTAGAGCCAAACACACTTACTCTTTGGGAAGCACAATTTGGTGATTTTGCTAATGGTGCTCAAGTAGTAATTGATCAATTTATTGCATCTGGTGAGAGAAAGTGGAATAGAGCATCTGGTATAGTTATGTTGTTACCTCATGGATATGAAGGGCAAGGACCAGAACATTCATCAGCAAGGCTAGAAAGATTTTTACAATTATGCTCAAACGATAATATGCAAGTAATGAATTGCACAACTCCAGCAAATTATTTTCACGCTTTAAGAAGACAAATGCATAGGAGTTTTAGAAAGCCACTAATCATAATGACACCAAAATCATTATTAAGAAACAAATACTGTGTTTCAAATTTAGAAGATTTTAACAAAAAAAATACCTTCCATAGAGTACTGTGGGATCATGCTATAGATCCTAAGTCTAAAGGATTTATTAAACTAAAAGAAAGTTCTAAAATTAAAAAAGTAATTCTTTGTTCTGGAAAAGTATATTTTGATTTATTAGATGCCAGAGAAAAGCTCAAAAGAGATGATGTAGTGATGTACAGAATTGAACAATTGTATCCATTTCCAGCAAAAGCTTTGGTTAAAGAGTTAAAACCATATGCTAAAAATGCTGAATTCTTTTGGTGCCAAGAAGAACCAAAAAATATGGGTGCTTGGTTTTCAGTTAGAGATTATATCCAATGGACATTAGACACTTTAAAGGCTAATAATAATAAAATTTCTTATATAGGAAGAAGCCCAGACGCAACTCCTGCAACAGGATATGCCAAAAGGCATAATTCTCAACAAAAAGAAATAATAAATAAGGTATTTGATTAATTTTAATGAGTGAAAAAATAGTAGTACCAGTTCTTGGTGAAAGTATAACGGAAGCTACCGTTGCTAAATGGTTAAAAAATCCAGGTGATGCAGTTGAAGTGGATGAGCCAATTGTTGAGCTTGAGACTGACAAAGTAAATTTAGAAGTACCATCACCAATTTCTGGTGTATTAACTGAAATTAATTCACAAGATGGATCAGTCGTTGAAGTAGGAGCATTATTAGGTTCTGTATCAGCTGAAGGTGGAGCAGCGGTTAAATCTGTGCCGAAAATCGGTGAAGAAAAAAAGAAAGAGGAAATTGTTCCTGCAGAGAGCAATGTAATAAAATTAGATGCAAATAAAAAAACACCAAAAGTATTTGAAGAAAAAGAGATGGAAAAACCCAAAGAGAAACCTTTAGTTTTAACTGAGGAAGTTAAACAAAATGTTTCTCAAAAAATAGATGTTAACTCAACCTTGTCTCCAGCAGTGAGAAAAATAGTAACTGAAAATAATATCGATATTAATTCAATTCAAGGTTCAGGAAAGGATGGGAGAGTTTTAAAAGGAGATTTAATAAGTTTGATGGGTGCAAATCCAAAACCATCTGAAAGAAAAATTCAATATGGTGAAGAAGAACGAATTAAGATGACTAGGTTGAGACAAACTATTGCAAAAAGATTAAAGCAAGCTCAAGAGAATGCCGCTCTTTTAACAACATTTAATGAGGTTGATATGAGTAGTGTGATGGAAATGAGGAAAGAAAATCAAGAGGATTTCCAATCTCGTTATGGGATAAAATTAGGATTTATGTCTTTCTTTGTAAAAGCATGTGTAGTTGCTTTAAAAAATTTCCCTGCGGTGAATGCTGAAATAGATGGAGATGAGATTATCTATAAAAACTATTACAATATTAG
This sequence comes from uncultured Pelagibacteraceae bacterium, assembly GCA_902558545.1. GTDB lineage: Bacteria > Pseudomonadota > Alphaproteobacteria > Pelagibacterales > Pelagibacteraceae > Pelagibacter. The sequence goes on from CACEEJ010000009.1 coordinate 11,667, forward strand.
CTTTGCTGTCGGAACAGATAAGGGTTTGGTTGTTCCAGTTTTGAGAAATGCAGATGAATTATCCTTTGCAGATATTGAAAAAAATATTAAAGAAATTTCAGAAAAAGCGCGAGATGGAAAGCTAACGATTGAAGATCTTCAGGGAGGAACATTTACAATAAGTAATGGAGGTGTGTATGGGTCTATGCTTTCAACCCCAATACTAAATTTACCTCAATCTGGAGTGTTGGGCATGCATAATATAGTAGAAAGACCTGTTGTTGTAGATGGTGAAATCAAAGTAAGACCAATTATGTATTTAGCGTTATCATATGATCATAGAATTATTGATGGAAAAGAATCTGTATCTTTCCTTAAAATGATTAAAGAAAACTTAGAAGACCCTAGAAGGTTGTTTTTAGATATTTAAATGTCAGAAAAATTTCAAGCTGTAGTTATTGGAGGTGGACCGGGTGGTTATGTGTGCGCAATCAGACTTGCTCAATTAGGATTAAAAACTGCATGCATAGAGTCCAGAGGGTCTTTGGGAGGTACTTGTTTAAATGTTGGTTGTATCCCATCAAAAAGCTTACTTAATCTGTCTGAAGAATTTCATAAAGTAAAAAGTTTAGCAAATAAAGGTATAGAGGTTGGTGAGGTAAAATTAAATTTAGACAAAATGATGAAGAGCAAAGATAAAGCTGTAACAGTTCTCACAAAAGGTGTTGAATTTCTTTTGAAAAAAAACAAAGTTACTTACTTCAAAGGACACGGAAGTTTTAAATCTAAAAATGAAATTTTAATAAAGGATGATAAAAATAAAGAAATTATCATCCAAACAGAAAAAACAGTTATTGCTACAGGATCAGTTCCAGTGTCATTACCCGGGATAGAAATAGATGAAAAAACAATTGTCTCATCTACAGGTGCTCTAAAATTAGAAAAGGTACCTAAGAAAATGGTCGTAGTTGGAGGAGGCTATATAGGATTGGAGATGGGATCTGTATGGTCAAGACTAGGGGCAGAGGTGCAAGTTGTTGAATTTTTAGATCATATTACACCTGGAATGGATAAAGAAATCTCTTCAGAATTTATGAAAATTTTAAAAAAACAGGGAATGAAATTTAATATGCAAAATAAAGTTGAAACAATTAAAAAAAATGCAGTTGGTGCAGTGGTTTTAACAGTAGATAAAGATGGTAATAAAAATAATTTTGAGTGTGATGTTGTTTTGATTTCTGTTGGCAGAAAAGCTAATACAGATGGTTTGAATTTAGAGTCTGTAGGAGTAGATCTTGATGAAAGAAATAGAATTAAAACTGATAAAATTTTTAAGACTAACGTTGAAAATATTTATGCAATAGGCGATGTAATTGTTGGTCCAATGCTTGCACATAAAGCGGAGGACGAAGGTATAGCAGTTGCAGAAAACATAGTTGGTCAATCTGGACATGTAAATTACGATACAATCCCAGGAGTAATTTATACAACACCAGAAGTAGCATCAATCGGTAAAACAGAGGAACAATTAAAAGAATTAAATAAAAAATATAAGGTGGGGAAATTTTCGTTTATGGCTAATTCAAGAGCTAAGGCCATAGATGATGCTGAAGGTTTTGTTAAAATTTTAGCTGATGAGCAAACAGATAAAGTATTAGGTGCACATATAATTGGACCTCATGCAGGAGAATTAATTGCAGAGATCGGTGTCGCAATGGAATTTGGTGCAAGTGCAGAAGATATCGCCCGAACTTGTCATGCTCATCCAACGTTTTCTGAAGCAGTTAAAGAAGCTGCTTTATCAGTAGATAAAAGAGCAATACACTCTTAATTTTTTTTCATATTATAAAAATATGAAATATCCGATACTTGTACCAAATATTTTTAATCATCCATTCACTTATGAAAGTAGTTTAAAACTTAAAGTTGGTGATTATGTAATGGTACCTTTTGGAAAATCAAAAATTACTGGTGTTGTTTGGAACGAATTTGAAAAAAATAATAATAAAAATTTTAAGACTAAAAATATAATCAAGAAATTAGATGTTACTCCGTTAAAAAAAAATACAATAAATTTTTTAAATTGGTTTGCAGAATATAATCTTATCCCAAAGGGTATGGCTTTAAAGTTGTTACTCTTAACTAGTAATGCGGTCGAGAACAAAGAAACTCAACTTTATCAAATATTTGATAGCAAAATTAAACAAACCTTAATCAAGCTATCTAGTGATCAAAATAAATCTCTAAAAAAAATGAATGCTTCAAATAAAAAATTTAGAGTTCATGTTTTACAAGGTACAACTGGATCAGGAAAAACTTTAGTTTATTTTGAAGCGTTAAAACCACTGATAGTGAAGGGTTTTCAAGGATTAATTTTATTACCAGAAATAGGCCTCACCAGTCAGTTTGAACAAAAATTTTTAGAATATTTTGGTTTTAAACCTGCAGTTTGGCATTCGGGCATTTCAAAAAAAAAGAAAGAATTAATTTGGAGTGGTGTTTCTAACGGTAAAGTAAAAATAATTATTGGTGCAAGGTCTTCATTATTTTTACCATTTAAAAAATTAGGAATGATAATTGTTGATGAGGAACATGATCAATCATTTAAACAAGACGAAGGTATAACCTACAATGCTCGTGATATGGCAATTTCCAGAGCATCTTTTGAAAATATTCCAATCAATTTGATTACCGCTGTCCCGTCCATAGAAACTTTTGAAAATATTAAAAAAGGGAAATACGAAGTTTCTAGATTAAATGAAAGATATCAAAACGCAGCATTACCCAATTATGAAATTATTAATTTGAATAATACAAAACTTGAAAAACAAACATGGTTATCAAATAAAATTATTGAAAAAGTTAATTTACATTTGGAAAAAAAAGATCAAGTTTTGTTTTTTTTAAACAGAAGAGGTTTTTCTCCAAATGTTTTATGTAATAAGTGTTTTACAAGTTTTACATGTCCAAATTGTAGTATCAATTTAGTTTATCATAAAAATAAAAATAACCTATTGTGCCATTATTGCGGATATAAATCTGATCTTAAAAGGAACTGTACAAAAGAAGGCAATTGTGAATTTATTTTTAGTGGCCCTGGTGTTGAGAGAATTTCAGAAGAAGTAAAAAGAAAATTTCCTGGTAAAAAAATAGAGATCTTTTCAAGTGACACAATGAATAAAAAAGATTCTAAAGAAAAAATAGATAAAATTATTAATAATGAAACGCATATTTTAGTTGGAACTCAATTAATTTCAAAAGGTTTTCATTTTCCAAGCTTAAATTGCATTGTAGTTGTTGATATTGATCTTTCATCTCAAGGACATGATTTAAGAGGTGCAGAAAAAAATTTACAGCTTTATCATCAACTTTCTGGACGTGCAGGAAGAACAGGAAAGCCAGCAACTGTATATTTTCAAACTTACGAAAATAATACTAAGATGATTTCAGAAATTACAAGTAAAAATCCAGATATTTTTTTAGAAAGAGAACTGCAGATAAGGAAAAATAATAAACTACCTCCATTTCAAAGGTTTATATCTTTAATCTTAACGGGAGATAATGAAATTAAATTAGAAAAAGAAGCTATTAATTTTAAAAGTTTTATTGAAAACAAAATAGAAGGAAAAATATTAGGGCCAGTGAATGCTCCATTATTTAAATTAAAGAGAAAATTTAGAATTAGATTTTTAATTAGAGGCTTAAAATCTATGAAACTACAAAGCTCGCTTGCAAAAATTATCCCAAAATATAAATTTTCTTCCGGAATAAAACTTTCAGTTGATGTTGACCCAATTAACTTCAATTAACCACAAAAAAGAGGTCTTTTTTACGAAACCGCTACTTGAAGACATAAGGGTCATATGCTATTTAGGGCGTGATTTTTAAATAATCTTCAACATTATAGAGGAACCAAGTTGAGTAAAGACACCGGATTTTCAATAACTTCAGCTGAAAGGTACTCTCTTGCGCTTTTTGAACTTTCAGAGGAAAACAATCTTTTAAGTCAGATCGAAGATCAGTCTTTATCTATTCTCAGTTTAATTGATCAAAGTGAAGATTTTTCTAATTTGATTAAAGATCCAACTACAAGCCAAGAGGATTTATTAAAAGTAATCAATAAAATCTCTGAAAATAATAAATTTGAGTCTTTATTTAAAAATTTTTTAAGTTTCTTAATTCAAAAAAGACGTTTCTTTTTTATTGAACGTATCCTTAAAAGCTTTATAGAAATTTGTTCAAGAAAAAGAGGTGAACTTAAGGCAGAATTAAAATCAGCAAAACAATTATCTAATGAAGAAATTTCAAAAATTACAGAGGAGTTAACAAAAAATTTTAGCTCAAAAATAAAATTAAACTACAAACATGATGAAAGTTTAATAGGAGGTCTGGTAGTTCAAGTAGGAAGTACTATGGTCGATACCTCAATTAAAAATAAATTACAACAAATCGAAAATAGAATGATAGAGGCATAAATGGAAATAAATCCTTCAGAAGTTACGAAAATATTAAAAGAACAAATTAAAAATTTTGGTGATAAAGTAGAAGTTACAGAAGTTGGTCAAGTTTTATCAGTTGGAGATGGTATTGCTAGGATTTATGGTTTAGATAATGTTCAAGCTGGTGAAATGGTAGAGTTTGCAGATGGTTCAAAAGGTATGGCTCTAAACTTAGAAAGCGAAAACGTTGGTGTTGTAATTTTTGGTGATGACAGAAATGTTAAAGAAGGGGATGTAGTAAAAAGAACTGGTAATATTGTTGATACCCCAGTTGGAAAAGAATTATTAGGAAGAGTAGTGGATGGTTTAGGAAATCCTATTGATGGAAAAGGACCACTAGATAAAGGAATTAAAAAAAGCAGGGTTGAAGTAAAAGCTCCTGGCATTATTCCACGACAATCAGTAAGTGAACCAATGCAAACTGGTCTTAAATCAATTGATAGTCTAGTTCCGATTGGAAGAGGGCAAAGGGAATTAATTATTGGTGATAGACAAACTGGTAAAACAGCAGTTGCAGTAGATGCAATTATTAATCAAAAAAAAATCAATGAATCTGGTGATGAAAAACAAAAACTGTATTGTATATACGTTGCAGTTGGACAAAAAAGATCAACAGTAAGACAAATTCAAAAAACATTGGAAGAAGCTGGAGCTATGGAGTACACAACAATCGTTGCTGCTACTGCATCTGACTCTGCTCCTTTACAATTCTTAGCACCATACACTGGTTGTGCTATGGGTGAATATTTTAGAGATAATGGAATGCATGCGTTAATAATTTATGATGATTTGTCTAAACAAGCAGTTGCTTATAGACAAATGTCATTGCTATTAAGAAGACCCCCGGGACGTGAGGCTTATCCTGGAGATGTTTTTTATCTTCATAGTAGATTACTTGAAAGAGCAGCTAAATTAAGTGATGAGCATGGTGGTGGATCACTTACAGCACTGCCAATTATTGAAACACAAGGTGGAGACGTATCCGCGTTCATTCCAACTAACGTTATTTCAATTACAGACGGACAAATTTTCCTTGAAACAGAACTATTTAACCAAGGTATAAGACCTGCAATTAACGTAGGTTTATCGGTGTCTAGGGTTGGTTCGTCAGCTCAAACAAAAGCAATGAAAAAAGTTTCTGGTTCAATGAAATTAGAGCTAGCACAATACAGAGAAATGGCAGCTTTTGCTCAATTTGGATCTGATTTAGATGCATCTACTCAGCAACTTTTGAATAGAGGCTCTAAACTAACTGAACTTTTAAAACAAAAACAATATTCACCCATGACTGTTGCAGAACAAGTTATTTCAGTATTTTGTGGAGTAAAAGGTTATCTGGATGATATTGATTTAAAAGACGTTGCTGAATTTGAGAGCAAGATTATTGAAAAATGTAAATCAGATAAGCCTGAAATTATGGAGTCAATTTTAAGTTCAGGAAAACTTGAGGAAGATAAAGAAAAATTACTTGTTGAGGTAATAACTCAATTAAAAGGAAATTTTAAATCTTAATTATTTATGGCAAGTTTAGACGATCTAAAAAAAAGAATAGCTAGTGTAAAGTCTACACAAAAAATTACTAAAGCTATGAAAATGGTTGCAGCAGCTAAATTAAGAAGAGCTCAAGAAAGTGCTGAGAAGGGAAGGCCTTATTCTGAAAAAATGAATAATGTTATTTTGAATTTATCAAATGGTATATCTGATAAAGAAAATACACCAAAGTTATTGTCAGGTACTGGTCAGGAAAAAACTCATCTTTGTGTAGTGATGACTTCTGATAGAGGTTTGTGTGGTGGATTTAATTCTAATATTATTAAAAAAGCTAAAAGTTATTTTGCAAAAATTTTAGATGAAGGTAAAGAACTTAAAATCATTACAGTAGGCTCAAAGGGTAATGATCAATTAAAAAGAGTTTATGGTGACAAAATAATTGAAAATATTTCTTTCAAAGAGTCTAAAAATGCAAATTATTTTGATGCTGATAAAGTTGGAAAAATGGTAATTGAAAAATTCGAAGCAGGCGAATTTGACGTTTGTACAATTTTTTATAACCAATTTAAAAATGTAATTACTCAAATTCCTCAAGCACAGCAAATAATTCCTTTAAATAATGAAGGAGAAGAAAGTAATTCAGAAGAAAGTTACGAATTTGAACCAGATGAAGATGAAATTTTAAGCAATTTATTGCCAAAGAATATTTCTACGCAAATATTTAAAGCAATGTTAGAAAATTCAGCTAGCGAGCAAGGGTCTAGAATGAGTGCAATGGATAATGCAACCCGAAACGCAGGTGAAATGGTTGACAAACTTACTATCGAATATAATAGAAGTCGTCAGGCAGCAATTACAAAAGAACTAATAGAAATCATATCAGGAGCAGAAAGTTTATAATTATGAGCAAAGGAATAATCACACAAGTTATTGGAGCGGTAGTAGACGTAAAATTTGATGGTGAACTACCAGAAATTTTAACAGCATTGGAATGTAAAAATGGTGATAACAGACTAGTTTTAGAGGTAGCACAACACTTAGGTGAAACTACTGTTAGAACAATTGCTATGGATGCTACTGAAGGACTAAAAAGAGGTGATGAAGTTATTAATACCAATGCTCCTATTCAAGTTCCAGTTGGACCTGAAACACTTGGAAGGATTATAAATGTAATTGGTGAACCTATTGATGAAAGAGGTGAGGTTAAGACTAAAGAGAGTTGGCCAATTCATAGAGCTGCACCTGAATTTAATGACCAATCAACGGAAACTGAAATACTTGTAACAGGTATTAAAGTAATTGATTTGCTTGCACCTTACGCAAAAGGTGGAAAGATTGGATTGTTTGGTGGAGCGGGAGTAGGAAAAACAGTTTTAATTATGGAATTAATTAATAACGTTGCAAAAGCTCATGGTGGTTTTTCAGTTTTTGCAGGAGTTGGAGAGAGAACTAGAGAAGGAAATGATCTTTATCATGAAATGATTGAATCTGGGGTAATTAAAAAAGAAGGAACTGGCTCAAAAGCTGCTCTAGTTTATGGACAGATGAATGAACCTCCTGGAGCAAGAGCAAGAGTTGCACTTACAGGATTAACTGTTGCTGAGTACTTTAGAGATCAAGAAGGTCAGGACGTACTTTTCTTCGTAGATAATATTTTTAGGTTTACTCAGGCAGGATCAGAGGTTTCAGCTTTGTTAGGAAGAATTCCATCTGCTGTTGGATATCAACCGACATTAGCTACTGACATGGGAAACTTACAAGAAAGAATTACGACTACAAACAAAGGGTCAATTACATCTGTACAAGCAATTTATGTACCTGCAGATGATTTAACAGACCCTGCTCCAGCCACATCGTTTGCTCACTTAGATGCAACGACTGTACTTTCAAGACAAATTGCAGAAATTGGTATTTATCCTGCAGTAGATCCACTTGATTCTACATCAAGAATTTTGGATCCAAGAATTGTTGGAGATGAGCATTATAGAGTAGCAAGAGACGTTCAAAGAATACTACAATCATATAAATCATTACAAGATATTATAGCTATCCTTGGTATGGATGAGTTATCTGAAGAAGATAAACTAGTTGTAGCAAGAGCTAGAAAAATCCAGAGATTTTTATCTCAACCATTCTTTGTTGCAGAAGTATTTACTGGTTCTCCAGGAAAACTTGTTGATCTTGACTCAACGATCAAAGGTTTTGATGCAATCTGCAAAGGCGAGTATGATCACTTACCTGAAGCTGCTTTTTATATGGTTGGAACAATTGAAGAAGCTATAGAAAAAGCTAAGAAAATGGAACAAGAAGCTGCTGCTTAATGAGCGAAGAGTTTAAAGTTGAAATAGTAAATCCTGAAAAATCTTTTTTAGTAAAAGATGATGTTTCAGAAGTTGTGGTCCCTGCTTTTGAAGGAGAGATGGGAATATTGAAGGATCATATTTCTATTATTTCCTTTTTGAAACCTGGGATAATTAAGATTTTATCAAAATCAGGTGATGAAAATTACTATGTTGAAGATGGGATTGTTGAGTTTAAAAATAACAATCTATCTATTTTAACAAGTACAATTTTTAATCTTGCCGATATGGATAAATCAAAGCAACAAGATTTACTTAAACAGGCAGAAGAAGAGGCTAATAAAACCGATATTAACGATCAATCTAAATATTTAGCAGATCAAAAAGTTGAAGTTTTAAAAACTCTAAATTAATTTTTTTACTTTTTCTTTAAGTTCTTTGTAAACATGATGTTTAAAATCAACAACAACATCAGTAATTAAATCTAAGTCAATCCACTTCCAATCTAAAAATTCTGGATTAGATGTATTAATATTTATTTCATTATCATTTCCAATAAATCGCATTAAAAACCATTTTTGCTTCTGACCTTTGTACTTACCTTTCCAAATAATGCCTAGTAATCTATCAGGTAAATCATAGGTTAATGTACCATCTAATTCTTTTATAAGTTCTACGCTTTTGATACTTGTTTCTTCCTCTAGTTCTCTAAATGCAGCTTTTAAATTATCCTCTCCCTCATCAACACCACCCTGAGGCATTTGCCAAAAATTTTTAGGATTATCTATTCTTTTTGCTACGAATACTTTATTTTCTTTATTCAATAACACAATTCCGACCCCACTTCTCAGTGGTAAATCTTTAAAATTTTTATTCATATTATCCGTTAAGTAACTTAATAGCGTAGTTTAATTGATTATCAGTATCAGTTTTTATTCTAAAATCATCACCTTCTTCATTTACTTCAATATCTGGTCTAACACCTACTTCAGAAATAGATTTTCCAGAAGGAAGATAATATTTTGCGACAGTTAATCTGATAGCACCACGATTTTTTAAAGGAATAATTGATTGGACAGAACCTTTACCAAAGCTATTTTCACCAACGATGATTGCTCTTTTGTGATCCTTTAAAGCTCCAGCAACAATTTCAGATGCAGATGCTGAACCATAGTTAATTAAAACCAATAGTGTTTTTCCATCGGTAATATCTCCTTTTTTTGCAAACCATTTTCTATTTTCAGATTTTTTTCTGCTTTTTGTTGAAACTATCTCTCCATTTTCCAGAAAAAAATCTGATATCTTTATTGCTTGAGATAAAAGACCTCCAGGATTATTTCTTAAATCTAAAATAAATGAATTTAAGTTTTTATTTTTTTTAAGTTTTTTAATTTGTTTTTCTATTTGATCACTACTGTTATCGTTAAATGAAGTAAGCCTGATGTATCCAATATTTTCATCTATAATTTCAGATTTTACAGATTGAACCTGGATAACTTCTCTTATTATATTAAATATTAGCGCTTTTCTTTCACCTCTTCGTCTTACTGTTAACTCTATTCCAGAACCTACAGGTCCTCTCATTAAATCAACAGCTTCACTTAATGATTTTCCTTGAACCTGGACATCATTTATTTTGACTATGTAATCGCCAGCTTTTAATCCAGCCCTAGATGCAGGTGTATCATCTATTGGTGAAATTACTTTTACCACGCCAGCCTCCATGCTAACTTCAATTCCTAGTCCACCAAATTCACCACTGGTTTCTGTTTGCATTTCATCAAAAATTTTAGGAGACATGTAGGATGAATAAGGATCTAGGGATTGTAAAAGTCCATTGATAGCAGAGTCCATACTCTCAGATTGATTGAACTCATCAACATATTCTTTATTAATTTTTTCTAGAACCTCACCAAAGAGATCAATTTTTTTATAAATATCAATTTCAGCTGAAATAACTGTTTTATTTAAATAAAAAATGGAAAAAAAAATTAATAATAAAAATTTAATTTTTTTCATATCATCACTTTTTCTTTTGGAATTAGCTCTGACCAAATTTTTTCTAATTCATAAAATTTTCTTTTTTCTGGATGAAAAATATGAATAATCAAATCAATCCCATCAACAAGTTTCCATTCTCCACTTTCTTTACCCTCAATTTTCGAGTCTTTTACACCGTTATTTTTAAGTTTTTCTAAAACCTGTTCTGATAAAGATTGAATATGTCTAGATGATGTTCCACTTGCTATGATCATGTAATCAGCCATAGAACTTTTGTCTTTAAGATCAATAGTTACAATGTCTTGAGCTTTATTTAGATCTAGTGTGTTGATTACAATTTCTTTTAAGTCTGAAATTTTGTCCATTAATTGATTTTAGATTATCAAATTTTTCTTAATTGAGAAGATGAAATGTTGACTTTATTAAACTCAATAAACTCTAGATTGGTCTTACTAAGTTGCTTAAATGTCTTTGATTTTAAAGAATTTTTTTTATACCCATGTCTATCAAAAACTAGGATGTTACATTTTTGTGAAATTAATTGAGATTTATGCCATTTATGAAAATTAATAAGGTTGTCGGCACCCATTAAAAAATAAATTTCAATGCTTTTATCTTTTTTTAAATGATTGATTAAATTAATAGTTTTATTTGATTTAATAATTTTTTCGTAAAATTTAACCTCAATAAATGAATTTGTACTAATAATTTTTTTACAATATTTAATTCTGTTAGCAACAGATGTCTTACTCTCTATTTTAAATGGATTTTTTTTTGTAATTGCCCAAATAACTTTTTTGAGTTTGAATCTTTTTTTTGCTTCCTTAGAAATTGCCAAATGTCCTTTGTGAGCAGGATCAAACGATCCACCTAATACACCAATTTTTATTTTTGTTTTATTCAATTTAATTTCTTATTTTACCATTACTAGTGATTTCATATTTATATGAAATCAATTGATTTAAACCTACAGGACCTCTTGGTGGTAGCGTATTAGTAGAAATTCCAACTTCTCCACCAAATCCAAATTCACCGCCATCAGCAAATTGAGTTGAGGTATTATGCATTGCAATTGAGCTTTTAACATTTTTTAAGAAGTATTTTGCTGTCTTTTTATTTTTTGTAATGATGGAGTCAGTGTGCATAGTTCCGTATTTGTTAATATGCTTAATTGCCTCTTCAGAATTTTTAACAACTTTAACAGATACAATTGATGATAAATATTCAGTTGACCAATCTTTTTCTTTTGCAGGATATACTTGACCTTTGTAATAACTTCTCAAAATCTTATCGCCAATTATCTTGCAACCACTATTTTCAAGTTCCTGCAAAATAGGATTACTAAATTTTTTGACTATATTTTTATGAATAAGAATAGTTTCGGTCGCACCACAAATACTTGTATTTCTTAATTTAGCGTTATAGACAATTTCTTTAGCCATTTTTAATTCTGCATCTTTATCTATATAAGTATGACAAAGACCCTCTAAGTGCCCAATTATAGGTACTTCGGATAATTCTAAAACTTTTTTAACTAAATTTTTTCCACCACGAGGTATGATGACATCGATATATTTTTTCATCCTAGAAAGCATAATATCCACAAGCCTCCTTTGTTTTGAATCAATAAATTGTATAAAGTTTTCATTAACTTTGTTTTTTTTAAGTGCTTTTCTAAACAGCTTAGCTAAAGCTTTATTTGAATTTATGGCCTCAGAGCCTCCTTTCAAAATCACTACATTTCCAGATTTAAAACAAAGACTAGCAACATCTGAAGTTACATTTGGTCTACTTTCATAAATAACTCCAATAACTCCAATTGGTATTGAAACTCTTTTAATATTCAAACCATTTGGTCTTTTCCATTTTTCTAAAGTGCTATCTATAGGATCCCTTAATTTAGCTATTTTTAAAATAGAATTTATAATTACGTCTAATTTATTTTCATTTAAATGAAGTCTTTTGATTAAGTTTTCTTTTAACCCTTTTTTTCTTGCGTAATTAATATCTTTTGAATTTTGATTAATAATATATTTTTTTTCATTCTTAATTAACTTCGCGTAATCATTTAAGACTTTATTTTTTATTTCAATTGAAACTTTATACTGACTAGCTTTTTGAGCTTTTATTCCAATTAAATTCATATATTTAATCATTTAAATTTCCACCATATCATCTTTATGAATAACTTCTGATTTTGCAACATAGCCTAATAATTTTTCAATTTCATTAGAGTGATGACCCATAATTTTAGTAACCTCATCAGAAGTAAAGGAACTTAACCCTCTAGCACATTCATTATTTTTTTTATCTAATACTTTAATATGATCACCTTTGTTAAATTTTCCCGAAACTTTTTTAATTCCTGCTGCTAACAAACTTTTTCCAGATTTTAATGCCTTTTTAGCACCATCATCAATTATTAATGCTCCTTTAGGTGCTACAGAACTTATTATCCATTTTTTTCTAGCATCTAACTTTGAAATTTTTGGACTAAACCAGGTGCAGTTATTTTTTTCAATTATTTTTGAGATAGGATTTGAATATAGTCCATTTGCAATAACCATACTAGTACCAGCAAGCTGACATATTTTTGCTGCTTCAATTTTTGTATGCATACCACCACTTCCATATTCATTTACGCCTTTAATATAAATTTTTTTTAGATCTTTATTCAGGTCATCAATTTTCTTTATTAGTTTAGTATCCTTAAAAATTTTAGGATTTTTTGTATACAAACCATCAACATCAGATAATAAAATTAAGGTATCTGCGTTTGTAATTTGCGCAACCCTAGATGCCAATCTATCATTATCTCCATATTTTATTTCACTCGTTGCAATAGTATCATTTTCATTGACCACAGGAATAAAACCAAGTTCAAAAAGATTATCAAAAGTTCGTTTTGCATTGAGAGATCTTCTTCTTTCCTCAGTATCTTCTAATGTAAGCAAAATCTGAGAAATATTTAATTTATACTTTGAGAAAGTTTGTGAAAATAAATTCATTAGCTCTATTTGACCAATAGAAGCAATAGCTTGACTCTTATCTAATTTAATATTTTTTTTGTTATAATTCATTTTCTTGCAACCCAAAGCTATAGCACCAGAGCTAACAATAACTACTTTTTGATTTTGATCTCTTAATTTTTTAATATCTTTTGCAAAACTAGATAACCATTGTCTCCTAATTTTTTTATTTTGATCAACTAGAAGAGATGATCCAATTTTGACAACAATAATTTTGGAGTTTTTAAGATACATAAGATAAAAGTTTTGCTTTAATTTTTGATACAGATTCTTTTTCCAAAGTTGTCATTGTCATAATCTCACAATTTTTACCTTTTGAAAAATGATCTATAACTTCATTTGCTGTTTCTTCATCAATCAAATCAATTTTATTAAGCACAATTAGTTCTTTTTTTTCTAATAACTTTGCACTGTAGCTTTTTAATTCATTTTTCACCTGATTATAAGACTCATTCAGATCTAAGTTGGTGATATCGATTAAGTGTAGTAAAGACTTACATCTCTCTATATGTTTTAAAAACTGTATTCCTAAGCCTATACCTTCATGAGCTCCTTCAACTAATCCTGGAATATCTGCAATGGTAATTTCTTTATCATCGTAAGAAGCTACGCCAAGGTTTGGATTAATAGTTGTGAATTTGTAATTTGCAATTTTTGGATTTGCGTTTGTTAATGCTGCTAACAAACTTGATTTTCCTGCATTTGGTAATCCAATAATACCGATATCAGCAATTGTTTTTAATTGAAGCCATATTGTATATTCTTCTCCGATAGTGCCTTTAGTAAATTTTCTTGGAGCTCTATTTGTAGAACTTTTAAATCTTGTGTTTCCTAAACCTCCTTTTCCACCAGCAGCTGCAACATATTCTTCACCTTTTTTATTAAAATCGAAAAGAAGAGTCTTGTTATCCTCTTCAAATACCTGTGTACCTAGAGGAACTTTTAAAATTAAATCTTCACCACCTTTTCCTGTTCGATTTTGACCGGAACCGTTTTCCCCACGTTCGGCTTTGTGGTGTTGTTGATATCGATAATCAATAAGGGTATTTAAATTTTCCTCTGACTTTAAAATAATTGATCCACCTTTTCCACCATCCCCACCATCTGGTCCACCAAACTCAACATATTTCTCTCTTCTAAAACTAGGAGATCCATCTCCACCGTTTCCAGCCTTAATATAAATTTTAACTTGATCGAGAAATTTCATAATACAACATCTACTTTAATTGGTTGTACTATTAATTGGGCTTTACAGAAACGAAAGTTCTATCTGATTTAGATTTTTTGAAAACAACTTTCCCTTTAACAACTGAAAATATTGAATGATCTTTACCCATACCAACATTTTCACCTGGAAAAATCTTAGTTCCTCTTTGTCTAACAATTATGTTTCCAGGAATTACTGTTTCACCACCATACTTTTTTACACCAAGTCTTCTACCGGCACTATCTCGTCCGTTTCGTGATGATCCACCTGCTTTTTTTGTTGCCATAATTTACCTAATAACTATTTGCTTACCGCTTCCTTAACTTCTTCTTTTTTTGAAGTTTTAGAAATTTTTTCAGCTTCTGATAATACTTTACCATCTTTTGAAAAAATTTTGTTAATTTTTATCATAGAATATTCTTGTCTATGCCCATTTTTTCTTCTTGAATTTTGTCTTCTTCTTTTTTTAAAAATTAAAATAGTTCTATTTTTACTATTTTTAATTAAATTAGCTTCTACTTTTGCACCCTCAACATTTGGAGTTCCAATTTCAATTGATTTGTCATCACCGTATGCCAAAATTTCATTAAACTCTATTTTAGTATCAGGTTTAGAATCTGGTAGTTTTTCAATCTTTAGAATTTCTCCAGATTTTACCTTATACTGTTTTCCACCTGTTTTTATTATTGCGTATGACATAGTATGATTTAATTTAAAGTTATCGCAATATAGTTGTAGTCAGCCTTTAGTCAAGCCGAATTAATTAGAAATTATCCTTAAAATCTCTTAATTTTGAAAAGGTTTTTACATCTTTTGCTCTTAAAAATATATTACAATCCAATTCCTCTTTTAAAGTTGAGGGTATAGTAGGAATTCCATTTTCTCTTAATTTTTCTATTTTTTCTATTTTTTTTTGTAAATCTCTGTTCTCAGAATCATATTTTTTACAAAATTTTGCATTGTTAAGAGTGTATTCATGACCACAATAAATTTTTGTCTCTTTTGGTAATAATTTAATTTTGTTCAAAGACTCAAACATTTCTTTATAAGAGCCTTCAAATATTCTTCCACAGCCAAGTGAGAAAAGTGTATCTCCAGTAAAAACTAATTTTTCTTTAAAAAAATTAAAACAAATATGGCCTGATGTGTGTCCAGGTATATGCATAATTTTAGCTTCAAAGTTTTCAGCTTTCCATATTTGATTGTCTTCTAACAATATGTCTATTCCAGGTATTCTTTTTGAGTCTCCTTTAAAACCCACAACAACTGACCCATATTTTTTTTTTAATTCTTGATTTCCTCCGATATGATCATAATGATGATGAGTATTAAGAATATATTTTAATTTTATATTTTTATTTTTTAGGAAATTTATTATGGGCTCAGACTCACTGGGATCTACAACACACGCAAAATTGTTACTTTCGTCTATTATTAAATAGCTATAGTTGTCTTGAAGACAGGGTATAATTTCAATACGCATTTTATTTTTCTATCAAAAAGATACCTAGATCTGCAAACAAATTTTTAACTCCTAAATTACTCTCATTTATTATTGATGAATTAAGATTATTTAAAGCGAGTGATTTAAAAATCTTTATATCTTTTGATTTTACAAAATGAAAAAAATCTTTGATTGTGCACATGTGTAAATTTGGAGTGTTATACCATTCATCTGGTAATGTTTTTGTAATTGGCATTGTACCCTTAAATAATAAATGAAATCTTACTTTCCAGTATCCAAAATTAGGAATCGTAACTATTGCTTTTTTTCCAACTCTTAAAAGTTCATCTAAAACTAATTCAGGATTAAGAAAAGCTTGAAGGGTTTGACTTAAAACAACATAATCAAATGATTTGTCTGGAAATTGCTTTAAATCTTTTTCAGCATTTCCTTCAATCACAGTTAAACCTTTAGCAATGCATTCTTGCACTTTTTCTTTTGAAATCTCTAATCCTCTTATATTTATGTTTTTATTATCTTTTAAAAATTTCATCAAAGTTCCATCGGCACAACCTACATCTAAGACTTTTTTATCTTTTTCAATTAAATCCGCTATTACTTGAAATTCATTTTTCATAATTAATTCTCTTCATAAGATTTATCTAAAAAGTTTTTAAGAGCATTTAAAAAATCAGGAACGTCTAGTAAAAAGGAATCGTGACCTTTATCTGACTTAATTTCTACAAATCCAACATCAGCTCCTATTGAGTTTAAAGCAATAACAATATCTTTGTTTTCTTGGGTTGGATAAAGCCAATCTGAAGTAAATGAAATTATAAAAAATTTCGCGTTTGTATTTATAAATGCGTCTGAAAGATTACCATTGAATTGCTTAGCTAAATCAAAATAATCCATAGCTCTAGTAATATAAAGATAACTATTTGCATCAAATCTATCTACGAAAACTGAGCCCTGATATCTTAAATAACTTTCTATTTGAAAATCAGCGTCAAATCCAAATTTAAGATCTTCTCTTTCTTGTAACTTTCTTCCAAATTTTTCCTGCAAACCTTTTTTAGATAAATAAGTTATATGAGCTGCCATTCTAGCTACTGCTAATCCTTTTCCAGGATTAGTATCGTTTGATGTATAATTCCCATCTTTCCAGTTGCTATCAGCTGTAATAGCTTGTCTACCTAGCTCGTTAAAAGCAATATTTTGAGCTGAATGACTAGATGTGGTTGCTATAGGTATCACTGTTTTGGATTTATCAGGAAAGTTGCTAATAAATTGAAGCACTTGCATACCTCCCATGGAACCACCAGTTATAGAAAACAGTTTATCAATACCAAAATGATCAAGTAAATTATATTGAGCATTTACCATATCATTAATTGTAATAACGGGAAAATTTGTTCCAAAAATTTTTTGATCAGGATCTTTATGACTTGGTCCGTATGATCCCATACATCCACCAATTACGTTAGAGCAAATAACAAAATATTTATTCGTATCGATAGCTTTATCAGGACCTACTGCATAACTCCACCAACCCTCTTTGTTAGTTACAGGGTTTATTCCGGTTACAAATTGATCTCCTGTTAGAGCATGAAAAACTAATATCGCATTATCTTTTTTTGAATTAAGTGAACCATAAGTTTCATAGGCTATCGGAAAATCATTTATGATCTTTCCACAGTCTAATTTTAGTGGTTTTTTTACAATTAAAGTTTTTATGTTTTTCTCAGTATTCATAGTTTTTGACTGTTTTGAATTGTGAGAAAAAAAACTATTTTAGCGGTTTTTTTTAAGCGCTCGCAATTCAGTTAAATCAGCGCATAATTTTTTTACTAGAACTTATTTATTATGTCAATTTTTTAAAAAATCCTCTTATTCTCTATAAAATTTTGTAATTTTATCTATAAAGAGCACATAAATTAAAAAAAATGATAACTCCAAATTTCAAAAATTTTAAAATTGAGGCTTATAAGCCTGGTAAATCAAAAGTTAAGAAACTTAAGAACGTAATTAAACTTTCTGCAAATGAGTCTGCTTTAGGTATGAGTCCTAAAGCAAAGAGAATAATATCAAATAAAAATCTGAATTTAGATAAATATCCAGATGGAAAATCTCAAAATTTAAGAAAAGCAATATCTAAAGCTTATAAATGTAATTCTGAGAAAATTATTTGTGGAGCTGGTTCGGATGAGGTTATTCAAATGCTCTGTCAGTTGTTTTTAAACCCAAAAGATGAGGTTGTGGTACCAGAGTACAGTTTTTTAATGTATAGAATTTACTCAAAAATTGTAGGTGCAAAAGTTGTATTTGCAAAAGAAATTAATTTTAAAGTTTCAGTAAATGAAATTTTAAAAAAAATAACAAAAAAAACTAAAATTGTTTTTATAGCTAATCCAAATAATCCTACAGGAACTTACTTAACGAAAAAAGAAGTTTTAGAATTAAGAAAAAGATTAAATAAAAAAATTTTACTAGTTATAGATGATGCCTATGCAGAATATATGAAAAACAAAGATTATTCATCTGGGTTAGATTTGTTTAAAAATAAAGACAATGTTTTTATTCTTAGAACTTTTTCAAAAATGTTTGGATTAGCTTCTCTGAGAGTAGGTTGGGGATATGGATCAAAAAAAATAGTTGATGCGCTAAATGTTATAAAACCACCATTTAATGTAAATGGTATTGCTCAATTAGCTGCCACCGAGTCACTGAAGGATAAAGCTTTCATAAATAAATCGATTAGACATAATTTATTATATTCTGAAAAAATTAAGAAATTTCTTGAGACATATAATATTTTTTCAAATTCAGTTTCAGCAAATTTTTTGTTACTTAATTTTGAAAAATGTAGATATTCAGCAAAATTTCTTTATGAAAAACTTAAAAATAAGGGAATTATTTTAAGATCAACGGAAGATGGTTATCATATAAAGAATAAATTAAGATTAACTATTGGATCTAAAAAAGAAAACTTAAAATTTATGAGTGTTATTAAGCAAGTATTAAGAAAATGAAAAATATTTTAATTATTGGCTGTGGATTATTAGGTTCATCTTTATTAAGGCGTATTAGCAAAAAAAAAATAGCAAAAAAAATATTTATTTATGAAAAATCAAAATCAAATATTGCTAAGATAAAAAGATTAAAATTACCTGGAACAATTGTTAAATCATTAAAAGAAGGTGCAAGTAATTCTGATTTAATTATCTTTTGTACACCAATGAGTGAATACAAAAATATTATTTTAAAAATTAATAAATTTATACCATCGAAAACATTGATTACAGATATTGGTTCTTCAAAAATTGAAACTTCTAAAATTATAAATAAATTTTTAAAGAAAGGTATTCATTGGATTCAAAGTCACCCAATAGCTGGATCAGAGGTCAGTGGACCAGAGCATGGTAAAGAAAATATGTTTACTGATAGATGGTGCATAATAATTAAAGAAAAAAATATTAAAAAAAATAATATAAATATTCTAACTAAGTTTTGGAAAAAAATTGGAGCAAAAGTAGTTGTTATGAGCGCTGAAAAACATGACAAAATTTTTTCTATTACCAGTCATTTACCACACTTAATTGCATATAATCTGGTGAAATCTGCACAAGATTTTGAGAAAAAACAAAATTATGAGCTAATCAAATATAGCGCTGGTGGATTACGAGATTTTTCTAGGATTGCAGCATCAAATGAAATCATGTGGAGAGATATTTTTTTTAACAATAAAAATAATATTTCAAAAGCGATTGATTTATTTATTAAAAATTTAAATCAATTTAAAAAAGATATTAATTCAAAAAATAATAAGTCTATCGTAAAGAAACTTATTCAGACTAAAAAGGTAAGGTCAAAAATCATCAAATTGAAACAAGATATTGATAAACCTGACTTTGGAAGAAATTAATATTTTATTCTAGATACTTTTTTTACCTTTAGCTTGGCAGTTTTTTCAATTCTATTAATTGTTTCTATAATTGGCATAATAATTACTTTTCTTTCTGGACCATAAGCATGAATTAGTTGTTTAGAATTTAAACATATAGCAACATGACCTTTCCAAAAAATAATATCTCCTTTTTTAAATTGTCTTCTCTTTGAATTCTTTTTTGTATATTTGATCTGATCTTTGGTATCTCTTGGATAAAATGAATTATTATAAAAATAAAATATTTGCAATAAGGCTGAACAATCAATACCTTCAAATGTTTTTCCACCCCAAACATATTTTACATCGAGAAATTTTTTAAATATTTTTGTAAAATTATTTTCTTTATGGTTTATTTTTTTAATATCTGCTTTTTTAATCCATTTATTTTTTTCAATTTTTACGTAATTCTTATTTTGCTCAAATTCAGATAATTTGGATGCAAGTGGAAGCCAACTGCTAGTTCCAATTCCAGGTTTTTTATAAATCTTTGCTTTTAGTGAACTGACTTTATAATTGGGGCTAAATTTTTCTATATATTTTGAATTTTTTATAAACCCCTTATAATTATCAAATAAAGTTTTAATTTTTATCCAATTTTTATTTTTTGCTAATATTTTGAATTTTTCACCATGTATAATTTGTGAAGTTACCTCAGATCTTTTTGAAGGATTTTTATAAATATTAGAAAAATTACCTATGAAATAAAAATTATTTTGCACCAATTTTAATTTTGTTTTTAATTAACCACAAACAAATTAATGATGGTATCACCATTATAGTCGTTAAAACAAAAAATGTTCCCCAATCTCCGTTTAACCAGTCAACTAGAGCTCCTGAAGATGAAGCTAAAGTAGTACGACCAGCAGTACCAATTGAAGCAAGCAATGCATATTGTGTGGCTGTATAAGTTCTATCAACTAGTAATGATATAAATGCAACAAATGCTACAGTTGCAAAAGCTGCTGTGATATCATCAGCTATAACCGCAATTGCAAATAAAATTTCTGATTTTCCAGTCCATGCTAAAACTGCAAATAAAAGATTGGTTATAGCCATTAACCCACCAGCAAAGAACATAGTTTTAACTGTCCCAGCTCTCATAGCCATTATTCCACCCAATAAAGTAAATACAACTGTTGTTATCCAGCCAAGTCCTTTTGAATAAATTGCAATTTGACCTTTGGAGAATCCAATTTCTTTATAAAAAACAATAGACATTCTTCCCATAAATGCCTCACCTATTTTAAATAAAAAAACAAATCCTAAAATTCCAGCTGCAATAGCAAAACCATTTTTTTTAAAAAAACTAATAATAGGTCCGCCTATAGTTCCAGTTATATATGCGATAAAATTTGTAATTATATTGCTTGATCCAAGTTTTCCTTCAATTAATTTATCTGTTTCTCTTTGTTTTGCTTGTCTATTTGTCTCTATAGGTTCATGAACAAACATTAATCCTATATTCATTAAAATTATTAAAATACCTAAAATTAAAAAAGTAGCTTGCCAGTAGTCGGCTACGCCTAGGTTTTCAAAAAATTCTGCTGTGAATAAAGCAACAACTCCACCTAATTTATAACCTGTCCACCAACCAACAACAGCCATGGCTGCGCCCGCAGCCATTGATTTCCCTTCATTTTCATTTATCTGTTCAATTCTTAATGCATCTACAGTTATATCTTGGGTTGCTGATGCGATAGCAATAATTAAACCTACAGTAATTAATAATGCCAAATTTTCAGTAGGATTAATCACACTCCAAACAACAAGACTTAACAAAATAATTAATTGCATCAAAACTATCCATCCTCTTCTATGACCTAATTTTTTTGTTAGTATTGGAATTTGAATTCTATCTATAATGGGAGCCCACAAATAATTGAAAGCATATACCCCAAAAATTAAACCTGCCCATCCAATTGTTGATCTACTAAGACCTTCTTCTTTAAGCCAAAGACTCAAGCTACTTGCAATCAATACCCATGGGAAACCACTTATTGCACCCAATAAAAGAATTCTTACCATTCGAATATCTTTATAAACCGCAAGGGAATCAAGCCATGTTTGTTTCTTTGTTTCAGACATAATTAATTTCTCCAAAAAGATGGTAAGAACAATACTAATATTGCAAACAACTCAAGTCTACCTAAAATCATACCTACAGTTAAGATCCATTTAGAAATATCGGGCAAAGATGAAAAATCCCCATTAGGTCCTATTATAGGACCTAAACCAGGACCAACATTTGATATTGATGTTGCCGCTCCAGAGATAGCAGTTATAAAATCAAGACCAGTTAATGATAATAATGCAGCTAAAATAAAAAAAATAACAAAGTAAAAATAAATAAATGAAATTATTGATGCAATAAATTTATCATCAACAGATCCTTGATCATATTTAATTACAAATATTCCCTTTGGATATATTATTTTTTTTAATTGATTTAATATAAATAAATATAGAATTTGAATTCTAAAAATTTTGACTCCACAAGTAGTTGATCCAGCACAGCCCCCAATAAACATTAATGCAAGAAATATTGTTATAGGAAAACTTCCCCAACCATCGAATTCAGCATTTACATAACCTGTTCCAGTCAATATTGAAATCGTATTAAAAAAAATAGATCTTAAACTAAAGTTTCCGTTATTATTAAATAATAAATAAATTGATAATATAATAATGCTTATAATTATTATTTTAATAAATGTTCTGATTTGAATATCGTTTAAAAATATTTTTTTATTACCACTAATAAATTTAATATATGCAATAAATGGAATACTTCCTAAAATTATAAAAATCATCGATGATATTTCTATAAGAACACTGTCAAAATATCCGATAGATTGATTATAATTAGAAAATCCACCTGTAGCTATGGTTGTCATAGAATGAGTTAAACTATCAAATTTTCCCATTCCAAATATCCAATATGATAATGCACAAATAGCAGTTAGGCCTGAATAAATATAAATAAGTCTTAAAGCTATTTCTTTTGATTTAGGAAGAATTTTTTCAGATGAGTCGTTGCTAGAAATTTTAAATAATTGCATACCACCAACATTCATAATAGGCATCAGGGTAATTGCCATAACAATTATACCAATACCCCCCAACCATTGAAGTATTGCTCTCCATAATAGAATACCTTTTGGTGTATTCTCTAAGTCAGAAATAATTGTTGATCCAGTTGTTGTAATACCAGACATACTTTCAAAAAAAGCATCAGTAATTGAAAGTTCAATAGTCGAAAATATAAATGGTAAAGATCCAAAAATAGCAATACTTAACCATGACAAGGCAGTTAATAAAAATGCTTGTTGCAAATTTAATTTTTTATCGTGGTCTAGATTTGAAAGAAAAAATAATGATCCAAAAATTATAGTAACAATAGATGCACCAAAAAATGATGAATCTATTTCTGAATAAATAAATTGAGCAATTATAGGGATGAACATTGAGATCCCTAAAATTATTTGCAAAATTCCTAGTGTAAAAAAAACAGTTTTATAATTAGACATTTTGAAAGAACATTATTTTATGGTAAATAAATTTCAACTCTATAAGAATTAATAAAATCGCCAATTTAAGATTTTTATAAAAGATATATTCGTGATTAAAAAAGAAATTTTAGACAAAACAAGTGCTTGGCCTTTCGTTGAAGCAAAAAAAATGCTTCGTGAGAGAAAATCATTTATTGATAAAAAAGGTAAAATTACTCTTCAAACAGGATATGGCCCAAGTGGCCTTCCTCATATTGGAACATTTGGAGAAGTTGCAAGGACCTCAATGATGGTTAATGCTTTAAAGCAACTTACAGATTTACCAGCAGAAATAATTACTTTCTCTGATGATATGGATGGTCTAAGAAAAGTTCCTGATAATGTTCCTAATCAGGAATTACTAAATAAAAATCTACATAAACCATTAACACAAGTTCCAGATCCATTTGAAAAATTTGCTAGTTTTGGAGAACATAATAATGAAATGTTAAAAGATTTTTTAAATAGTTTTAATTTTAAATACAGTTTTAAAAGCTCAACATCTTTATACAAAGGTGGTTTTTTCAACCCAACTTTAAAAATTATTTTAGAAAATTATGATGGTATAATGAATATTATACTTCCAACTTTAGGCAAAGAACGTCAACAAACGTACTGTCCTTTTTTACCTATTTGTCCAGATACAGGTCATGTTCTCGAAATTCCAGTTATAGAAATTGATAAAAAAAATTCTAAAATAATTTTTGATAATAAGGGTAAAAAATTAGAATCTAGTATTTTGGATGGAAATTGTAAATTACAATGGAAAGTTGATTGGGCAATGAGATGGTATGCTCTAGATATAGATTTTGAAATGTATGGAAAAGACCTTATTGAGAGTGCAATTTTATCAACTAAAATTATAAATTTAATTGGTAAAAAACATCCGTCTGGATTTGCTTATGAATTATTTCTTGATGAAAAGGGTGAAAAAATTTCAAAATCTAAAGGAAATGGTATTACCATCGACCAGTGGTTAAAATATGCCTCACCTGAAAGCTTATCTTTATACATGTATCAAAATCCAAAAAGAGCTAAAAAACTTTATAATGAAATAGTGCCAAAAGCTGTAGATGAGTACCTTGATAATATTGAAAAATCAAAAAAACAAACAGAACAACAATTGGTAATGAATCCTGTTTGGCATGTTCATAATGGCAATATTCCAAATGAAGAAATGATTATGTCTTTTTCTATGTTGTTGAATTTAGTTGAGACAAGTAATGCTGATAACAAAGATTTATTATGGAAGTTTGTTAAAAAATATAAATCTAATATTCATGAAAAAAACTTTCCAATTTTTGATGGACTAGTTGGTTATGCAATCAAGTATTTTAATGATGTTATTAAGGCTCAAAAAAAATATAAAAATCCATCTGAAAATGAAAAATTAGCTCTACAAGCTTTAGTTAAAACTTTAGAACAATGTAATGATCAGATGTCTCCTGAGGATATACAAACATTAATATATTCAACAGGTAAAGAGAATGGGTATGCAGAAAACTTAAGAGATTGGTTTAAATTAATTTATGAAGTGGTATTTGGAGATGAAAATGGACCTAGAATGGGTTTTTTTATAAGTTTTTTCGGTGTTAACGAAACAAGAGAGTTGATAATAAGTAAATTGAAATAATGTATTCAAATTTAAGATCATTAATATTTAAAATAGATCCTGAAAGAGCACATTTTTTAGCAATTCAATCACTCAAACTTAATTTAGTTTCAAATATATTTGATGAAAACAAAAATGATCCTATTTTAAAAACAAAATTATTTAATCAAAATCTTGACAATCCCATAGGTATTGCAGCAGGTTTTGATAAGAATGCCGAGGTATACAACCCTTTATTTAAGTTAGGGTTTGGATTTGTTGAAGTAGGTACGGTTACACCATTAAAACAATATGGGAATGAAAAACCAAGGGTGTTTAGATTGGTAGAAGATCAAGCATTAATTAATAGGTTAGGTTTTAACAACCATGGATCAGATACAATATTAAACAGAATAAAATCTAATAAAAAACTAGGTGTACTAGGTATAAACGTAGGTCCAAACAAAAATTCTAATGATAGATTGAATGATTATCTAATTGGATTAGAAAAATTTTCTGAAGTTGCAGATTATATTACAATTAATATTTCTTCACCAAATACTGAAAATCTTAGAAATTTTCATGAAGAAAATAAATTAAAAGAGTTATTGAAATCTGTCTCAGAGAAAAAAAAACAATTAAAAACTGAAATTCCTATAGCTGTAAAGATTTCACCAGACATAAATGAAAATCAAATTGAATTAATTTCAGAAATACTTTTAGAAAATGAAATAAGCGCAATAATAATTTCAAACACATCCGAAGCTTCTCGGGAAACACTACAAAATATACAGAGACATCAAAAAGGTGGTTTATCTGGAAAACCTATTGAAAAAAAATCAAATCTTTTAATAAGTAAATTCTACAAATTAATTAAAGGTAAAATTAAAATAATTGGAGTGGGCGGCGTTGACTCAGGTAAAGCAGCTTATGATAAGTTTTTATTAGGAGCAGATTATGTTCAGTTGTATACCGGCATGGTATTTCAAGGACCTAATATTGCTGGCATGATTAAAAAAGACTTAAAAGAATTACTAATAAGAGATGGTGTCAAAAATTTCACAGAAATTGTTGGAAATAAAACTGTTTCTTAAATGTATTAAACTTGACGCATTCAATATCTCCCCTTATATAGGCACTGTTATTATGTCAAAAAAATGCGAACTTACCGGTAAAATTCCTATGAAAGGTCATAATGTTAGTCATGCTAACAACAAGACTAAAAGAAGATTTTTACCTAATCTTAAAAAAGTAAAATTTACAAGTGAGCTTACCGGAAGAAGTTTAAAACTTACTGTAAGCAATTCAGGTGTAAGGTCAGTTGATAAAAAAGGTAGTTTTGATGAATTTTTAAAAACTGTAAAAAATAAAAATTTATCTCCAAGATTAAAAAAGTTAAAAAAAGTAGTTTTAATTAAATCCCCTTTTAAAAAGAAACCTGTAGCTAAATCAGCTTAATGAACAAATTATTTATCACCCTGTCTATAATGATGGGGGTTGTTGTATTATCTTCTAATTATTTAGTTCAGTTTCCAATAAACTATTTTGGATTAAATGAGATTCTAACTTACGGAGCTTTTAGTTATCCAATAGCTTTTTTAATAACAGATTTAGCGAATAGGTCGTATGGAAAATTATTAGCAAGACAAATTGTATATTTGGGCTTTTTAATAGGAATTATATTTACATTGATATTCTCAACTGATTTTGCAGATTTAATCTCTGTTAGAATTGCAATTGGATCAGGGGTTGCTTTTATCACCGCCCAATTGTTAGACATTCAAATTTTTGATCGATTAAGAAAAAAAGAGTGGTTTGTTGCACCACTTACTTCATCTTTGATTGGATCAACAGTCGACACATTTTTATTTTTCTCAATATCATTTTATGCAACAGGGGTACCTTGGGTTACTTTATCTCTTGGAGATTTAGCGGTAAAAATTTTAGTTGCTATAATAATGTTGATACCATTCAGAATGTTATTGAAAATTATTAAACCAATTAAAGTTTAATATAAAAATTTATAAGACAAAATTTTATAAGCTAATTTTGCAACAAGAAAATTATACGAATTAAATCCTTTAATTGGAGATAGTTCATTAATATCTGCACCAACAATTTTCGAATTCTTAGCTGCAATTCTTATTATATCCAATGTTTCATCCCACAAAAGTCCTCCCGGTTCAGGTGTACCAGTTGCAGGCATAATGCTTGAATCAAGTCCATCTACATCAAATGTAAGATAAACAGTTTTGTTTTTAATTAGTTTTTTAAATTTAGACAAATTCCATTTTTTTTTATCTTTTGCCCAAAATATATTTATTCTTGAAGAATTTTTTTTTAAAAATGGAATTTCACTTTCTGAGATATTTCTTATACCAAATGAAATTAAAGAAACATTTTTATAATCCAGACATCTTCTAATTGCTGAGGCATGTGAAAATTTTTCTCCATTATAGCTTTGACGTAAATCTGCATGGGCATCAAAATGTAAGAGGCAAATATTTTTATATTTTTTAGTAAAAGGAACAATACATCCAGGGGTTATTGAATGTTCTCCACCTAAAGTCATTGGAAAAAGTTTTTTATCTAAAATCTCTTTATTAATTTTTGAGATTTTATTGAGGGCTTTTTTAATATTTTTGTCTATTTTAAATGGTTTTAAAGTTTTAATACCTATTTTCTTATAAGGTTCGCAGTTAAGCTCTTCATCATATAGCTCAACTTGATGAGATGCTTTTATAATTTCTTTAGGTCCATTTCTTGTTCCTCCTCCATAACTGACAGTTTTTTCTAATCCAAATGGAACAATTACAGCTTTTTCTTTAAAGCTAAACTTATTATCAATTCCTAAAAATCCGTTTTTATTTAAGAGATATTTCAATTTTATTCAAAAATTTTTGTAAAGTTTTTTCTTGTTCTATTTTTCCACTCACCTTTATGATAAGCATCACTAGCAATTAATGGCAAAACACTAGTTGCCTCTGCAAATACCATCTGTTCTTTTGTAATATCTACTTTTCCCCACGAGCTTGCTTCTTTTAATGTAGAGCTACTACAAGCACCGTCTCTACTATCAGCAACAGTAATTTGAACAGCATATTTGTGCATATCTACATCTCTTCCTAATAGTTCAGCACAAATAACAGTATCTTGAATGAAGTTCTTAGGCACACCACCACCAATCATAAATAATCCAGAACCTTTAGATTTGATTTTAATTTCTGTTAGTTCTCTAAATTCTCTTACTGAGTCTATTGTCATATGTTTTTTTGGATTTTGTTCTTGGTGCATAACTAACCCAAATCCTGCACTTGAGTCAGTAAAAGCAGGGCAGAAGATAGGAACATTGTTGTCAAAAGCGGTTTCAATTAAAGAGTCTTTTTTCTTTGAGTTATTTTTTAAATATTTTCCCATTTCATAAATGAACTCCCTTGAAGTATAACTTCTCGCTTCTAAGCTATTTGCGATTTCACATATTATTTTATCACACATTTGAAGTTCTTCTTCATCTATGTAGGTATCATAAATTCTATCTATATAGTTATTCCTAAGCTCAGTATCATCTTGAAATTGTGAACCTTGATAATGTTTAAAACCAAGAGCTTCAAAAAAATCCATATCCACTATGGAGGCTCCTGTTGCAACGATTGCGTCTACCATATTATATTTAACTAAATCTTTATAAATATTCATACATCCAGCCGCCGAAGTAGAGCCTGCTAGAGTAAGGAAAATTGTACAATCTTTATCTTTAAGCATCTCGTTATAAATATTAGCTGCATTTGCTGTTTCTCTAGAAACAAAGGACATTTTTTCCATTGAGGATATAATTTTTCTACTATCAAAAGAAGTTATATCGATATGCTCAACAGGATCTTTTAAGAAATCTCTTTTACTGTTATGACCTGGATTTTTTTGATTAGACATTAAGCTACCATGTTAGCTTTGTTAATGTCTTTATCATACATTGTCATTATTGGATTATCTTCAACTTCGTAAATTTCATTTGAGTAATAACCATTAAACTGAGTTCTAAATGTTAATCCGTATGC
>CACEEJ010000010.1 GCA_902558545.1 uncultured Pelagibacteraceae bacterium
AATTGAAGAATTGTAGTTGCTACCCCGTGTCCAAAAGAAGCTGTAGCCAATCTGCATTTTCCGAAATCGTATTTTTTTTGAGGAGCAACTTCTTCAATGTCAAAATCAATATTGCTTAAAACGCCAACTTTTTCTAAAAATAATTTAAATTTTTCTGAGCCAACTTTTTGGGCAATTCTTACTGATCCTATATTTCCAGATCTAACTAAAATTTGCTCTGCAGTTAAATCTGATGGTATTTCATTGTCATACTCACCTATTCTGTATTTGTCACATTTAATTGATTTGGGTAAATCTAAAAATTCAGTCTCTGGCTTAATTACCTTTTCATTTAGGGCGCTAGCAAAAGTAAATGCTTTAAAAACGGAACCAAGCTCATATGTTCCTTTAGTTACCCTATTAATGTAGTTTACATCAGTTATATTTTGTCTCTCATTTGGATTAAAATCTGGCAAAGAAACTAATGATAGAATATTACCGTTATTGACATTCATTAGTATAGCAGCACTACCTTTGCTTTTAAAAATTTCTTGATATTTTATTAATTCTTTTCTTATTAAAAATTGAATATCCTTATCTAAAGTAAGTCTAATAGGTTTTTTTGATCTTCTAAGTTCCTGATTCAATGATTTTTCTAACCCAGATATCCCATTATTGTCATCATCTATCTGACCCAAAACATGGCTAAAAAGATTTTTTTGAGGGTACATTCTAAGAACTTTTTCTTCTGGTATTAAAGACTTGTCGCCTAATTTCATTATTTTTTCATAATTTTCCTCTGAAATTTTCTTCTCTAAATAAAAAAATTTCTTTGTTTTTATTTTTTTTTTTATTTCATCAAAATTTTTATCAGGAAAAATAATATTTAAACTTAGAAGTAATTTTTTTTCATTGATTATATCCGAAGTTTTTAAACCAATATCAATCGATTTGACTGTCTTAGCTAAATAATTTCCATTAAAATCTATGATGTCTGCTCGATAAAGCTGATTTTTAAATGTAGGAAGATTATTTATTTTTTCTAATTTAATCTTTCGTGAACCTAAGTTAACCAGGTGTATTGTGTAAATTACATATATAATAAAAAAAACAAAGAAAATAAAAGCTATACGATTAAATTGAATATTTAATCCATTCTCTTTTTTCTTAAATATAAAATCACTTTTGTAGTCTTCTATAGTTAATTTCGATTTATTATCAGCCATTACTCTTTAATAATTTTAAAATTTTGGATTTTATTTATATCATCTGAAATATTGTAGATTTTTATGTCGTTTATATTTTTTTGAATTAAATCATCCTCAAAATATTGTGACTGATATTCAAGTAATCTTTCTGCAGAACTTAAATAATCATACTCCAGGGATACATTTTCAAATTCAGAATTTAAAACTCTAATATTCTCTTTCACTGTAAATATTTCATCTTCAATTTGTTTGGTAGTATTTTTTATTATTGCAGTTGATAGGATTAAAAAAAAAATTACTAATGCTAAAGCAAACTTTTTCATAGTTTGTCTCCATAATTTTCAATATCAATATAATTTCTGAATTGCTCCTCTATATCAGTATCAAAATTATAAAAATCAGTTTTTTTTATTACATATCTAAATTTAGCAGATCTAGATGGTGGATTTTCGCTTACCTCTTCATCTGAAGGAGTTATTGGTTTTTTTTGAATTAAATTAAATAATGTTTCTGCTTGTTTTATAACAGGGCTATATCGTGAAATGCTTTTATTTTCAGAAAGACTTTTAAAAAAATACTTTACTATTTTATCCTCTAAAGAGTGAAATGTAACCACACCTAAAACACCACCTTTCTTTAAAACTTTAGCCGCATTTATAAGTCCAAAAATTAATTCACTTATCTCTTTGTTTACAAATATTCTAAGAGCCTGAAAAACTTTGGTTGCATTATGAACTTTAAAATTTTTTCTTTTTTTTGATTTATCAATAATTTCAACCAAAACTTTAGTATCAATTATGTTTTTAGATCTTTCTTTAATAATATTACGTGAAATGTATTTTGCCTCTTGTTCGTCTCCAAAAAATTTAAAAATTTTTTCTAATTCTTTTTTATCTAGTTTATTAATTGCATCTTCTGCTGAATAACTGTTTAATCCCAGTTGCATATTTAATTTACCCTCAGCATCGAATGATAATCCTTTATGTGGGTCTTTTATTTGAGTATAAGAATAACCAAGATCAAAAATTATACCTCTAATGTTTTCGTTTTTAAGCTTTAAATTATTTAATTGACTAAATTTAATATTTTTAAAAATAAATCTATCTTCAAAGTTTTGCTTTAATTGATTAGCAATTTTTTCACTCTCTTTATCTCTATCAAGAGCTATTACATTTGTATTTTCAAAATCTAGAATCTTTTTGGAATAACCACCTTGACCGAAAGTACAATCAATAAATGTGCCACCATGTTGAGGGGAAATAACGCTAATAATTTCTTTTAGCAGTACCGGATAATGCTTTTGCATTTTCGGAACTATGGTGGCGTCCATTTATTTCTTGGAAGACCATTAATTTTTTTGTCTTCTTAAGAATGCTGGTATCTCAAGATCATCTTCTTCTTCCTCATGGTCAGAAGATAAAAGTTCATCTGAACTTGAGGATTCGGTTTCTGAACTGAATAAATCTGGCGCATCAGAATCAACTCCGAATTCTTTAAGATCATTAGAAACCTCTTCATCAACATTAGTCTCTTCTGTTTCTTCATGATTAGTTTCCAAAGCCTCTTGTGCAAAAGACTTTTCCATTTCATTAACAGAATTATCTTCAACTATACTTTCACTTTCTATGCTAGCATTTTGAACAACTTCTTCATTCATCATTTGATTATGAGAGCTTTCATTTTGCTGTTCTTGGATAATCTCATTTTCAAGTTTTAAAGCATTGGCACCATGTGTAATTGGATTTGATGCTGTTGTGTTTGAAAAATTGAAAGATTGAGAGGATCCCATATTTGAAAAATCGGAGTAACCAGGGTTACGATTTTGAATTCGATGAACCATGTTCACAACAGATTTTGACTCTGGTTGCTGACCATCTAATGAGGTTGCAACAATTGAAACTCTCATTTTTCCATCAAGTTCTATATCAGTAATTGCTCCAATAATTAATTCTGCTTCAGGATCAACTTCAGCTCTAACTTTATTCACAGCCTCATCAACTTCAAAAAGTTTAAGATCTTTACCACCAGTAATATTTACCAATAAACCTTTTGCACCTTTTAAAGTATAGTCATCTATTAACGGATTACTAATTGCCATTTCTGCAGCTTTAAGAGCTCTACCTTCTCCTTCAGCTTCACCTGTTCCCATCATAGCTTTACCCATAGCTGCCATAACAGTTTCAACATCTGCAAAATCTAGATTAATTAAACCAGGTCTGACCATCAAATCAGTTATACTTTGAACACCATGCATCAAAACATTATTTGAAAGATTAAAAGACTCTTCAAATGTTGTTTGTTCATTTGCTATTTTGAATAGGTTTTGATTTGGGATAACAATTATTGTATCAACATGTTTTCTTAATTCTTCCAAACCTTGTTGTGCTCTTCTCATTCTAGAGGGGCCTTCATATAAAAAAGGAAGAGTCACAACTCCTACAGTTAAGATATTTAATTCTTTAGCAGCTCTTGCAATGACATGGGCAGCACCAGTACCCGTTCCACCACCCATACCAGCTGCAATAAAAACCATATTTGCACCTTGAAGTGTGTTTACAATTTCATTTAAAGATTCGTCTGCTGCGGCTTGCCCTATATCAAGTTTTGCACCTGCCCCTAAACCTTTTGTTAAATTTAAACCAATTTGAATTCTTGTTTTTGCTTTACTTAATTTTAAATCTTGAGCATCAGTATTAACTGCAATAAACTCTACTCCTTGAAGATTATTTTCTATCATTTCGTTAATTGCATTTCCGCCAGCTCCACCAACTCCTAAAACTAGTAGTCGTGGTTGTAGCTCTTTTATCTCTGGTGCTTTAAAGTTAATTGTCATCTTTTATCCCCTATTGTTTGTTATGTTGAAGCTCCCATTTAAGATTACCACGATTAATATTTGCTTTTTTCCTCGCTTTTATCTTAAATTTTTCAAATGCTGTTGGTTCCCATATTTGAAATGTTTGGCCTTGACCAACAAACAACATGCTATTTTTTATTTTTGCATGTTTTAATAATTTTGATGAAAGTAAAATTCTGCCCTCGCTGTCGAATTGTAAATTTATACTTTCTGCTAATATTGATGTTGCAAAATAATCTCTTTTTTCCTCAAAGGGATTTAAAGAGTCAATTGCTGAAGAAATTTTTTCAATTCTATCTTGAGAACATGCTTCTATTGAAGAGTTATTAAATGATGGATAACAAATAACACCATTGTAACCTAGGTTGGATAAATGTGACCTAAAACTAGCAGGCACAGATACTCTCCCTTTTTTGTCTAATTTGTTTTCGTATGTTGATAAAAACATAAAACATAAATTCCTTTATTCCCTTATAAATGGGAATTTATGGGATATTATGGGTTTTATAACTAGACGTCAATACCTATTATTTATGTGCTATCCTTCTATTAATAAGAAAGAAAATAGATACTGATACTTTAAAACGAAAATAAACTAAGAAACTTATAATGATATTTTGATTTGAAGTGCCAGATAAACTATAAGCCGGGTTCTGTCATTTAAACCTATCATTTGTCTAGGCTTAAGATCACTCTTAAGCTCAAGCAACTAACCCTGATGACTAGCCAAGGACGGCTTTTAGTTTTTCAACAATGTCATCTCTACTTAGTCTTGCTCCCAGTGGGGTTTTCCAGCGTTCATTGTTACCAATAGAACCGGTGCGCTCTTACCACACCTTTTCACCCTTGCCATGTTATGGCGGTCTATTTTCTGTGGCACTATCCCTAGGGTTTCCCCCGCCAGGTATTACCTGGCACTGTGTCCTTGTAGAGCCCGGACTTTCCTCTTTAAAACATTTTAAAGTGACAAGTCATTTATCTGGCTCATTCAATTTATAACTAAATTATAAATTTTCAAGAAAAATTATACAAATTTTTTAATTAGATTTTCACTTATTAATAAACATTCTTGATCAATAATACCATTTGTTATTTTTTGCCTAAATCTTCTTTGGAAAGCTAATGTTAATTTTTTATTATAAAAAATTTTTTTGTTATTTGAATTCTTTGGATAACCAATTTTATACAAATTTTTAATAAATCTATTTTGATTAAATACATTTAATTTTTTTCCTCTATATTTAACAAGTTTATTTTGATCTAAACTATGCCACAGTCCAATTTTTTTTTTTGATAATTTTTTCCAAGGAAATTTTTCACCTGGGTCATTTTTTCGTTCTGGTGCAATATCTGAATGTCCCAAAATAAACTTAAATTTAATTTTATATTTTTTAATAAGGTATTTACTTAAAATAATTATTGATTTAATTTGTTCATTTGAAAAATTTTTATATTGATAATCATGACCAGGGTTACTTACTTCAATGCCAATCGAATACTTGTTAAGATTTTTGTAATTTTTCCAAGATGAAACTCCTGCATGCCAAGCTGTATACAGCTCTGGAATCAGGGTTATTATTTTTCCATTTTTTTTTACAAAATAATGACTGCTAACTTTTGATCTTGGTTTTGTTAAATGATCAATTGCAGTTTTTTCGTTAATCATTCCTGTGTAGTGAAAAATTATAAATTTTATTTGATTAAATTTTCTTTTTTTTGGATCAAAGTTAGGTGAGTAATTAAGAGTTGTATTTATGACCATTTTAATCAATAAATTTGGCTACTTTATAGTCAATTTTTTGTCATTTTTATAAAATAATTATTATTTTATATTTAAATTTTATATATTATATAGATCAATATGTTTAGAAAATTACTAATAATTGTGAGCACGTTATTGTTAATAACCTTTAACGCTAATGCTGGTTCTGATGGTGAATTAATTTTAAAAAAGAATCAACCATCTGAGGTTAAAGATTGTTTTGAAAAATTAAATAGAGCAACTTTTGGTTTTAATCAGGCATTAGATGGGGTTTTATTTAAGCCTGTTGCTAGCGTTTATAGAGTCTTGCCTTCTCCTGTTAAAACAGGAGTAAGTAACTCGCTAGATAATTTATCTAACTTAGTAACAATACCAAATAATATTTTGCAAGGAGAATTGAAAAAAGCTGGAGTTAACACTGGAAGATTTATCGTAAATACTACGATTGGTATTTTAGGTTTTGTTGATGCAGCTAAATACTTTGGATTTCCTGATTACGAAAAAGAGGATTATGGTCAATCTTTAGCAACTATGGGTGTTGGACCTGGTTGTTATATAGTATTGCCTGTTTTGGGACCAAGTACAGTGAGAGATGCTGCTGCTTCGCTAACAAACTTTATTGGAGGAGACGCCTGGTATAACGTAACAGTAAACAATGATACCCAGTACTTTAGTGATTTTGACTATTATGCTTCAAGAGTAACTTCGGGTGTGGATTTTAGAGCAAAAAACTATGATGCAATAGATAATTTAGAAAAAAATTCTATAGATTTCTACGCATCTGTTAAAAGTTTATATCTGCAAGATAGACAGCAAAAAATCCTAAACACAAATAAAATTATTGAAACTCAAGACGATAGTGATTGGGAAGAAATAGAAACTCAATAAATAATATTAAAATAATGAATTTAAAAAAAATTTTAATCATTATTACTTTATATGTATTAAGCTTTAACGGCGCTTATTGTTTGGAGCCGGACATTTTTGTTCAATCAACAGTAAATAGAGCATCTCAAATTTTATCAGAAAATTTATCAAAAGAAGAAAAAATTAAACAGTTAAAATCTATAGCAAAAGAAACTGTAGATATTAGGGGTGTTGGTTTTTACTCATTGGGGTCAGCTAGAAAAAACCTTAATGACGATCAAATAAGTAAATATTCTGAATTGTTTGAGGCATATTTTTTAAAAAGTTTTTCAAGTAGATTAGCCGAATATACAAACCCTGAAATAGAAGTTAAAAGTAAAGAAGTTTTGAATAACAATTATACAATCGTAAATAGTCTTCTAATCGGTACATCCGAAAGACCAGAAGTAAAAATTGATTGGAGGATTTATACTAAAGATCCTAGTAATCCTCTAATTAGAGATTTAATTATTGAAGGTCTAAGTTTAGCAAGAACTCAGAAGGAAGAATTTGCTTCAATTTTAAATTCAAATGACGGGGATATTAATTCTCTATTTATAACTTTAGACGAATTTTCTAAAAGTAATTAAATATCTTTAAAACCTAAATTTAATTTAAGTATTTATGGAATATATCTTAGATTAATAGGAATTAGCTTTTTTAATTTGGTGGGCCCGCCAGGACTCGAACCTGGGACCAATACATTATGAGTGTACTGCTCTAACCAACTGAGCTACAGGCCCATCAACAAGTGCTTTTACTTTG
Organism: uncultured Pelagibacteraceae bacterium; assembly: GCA_902558545.1. GTDB lineage: Bacteria > Pseudomonadota > Alphaproteobacteria > Pelagibacterales > Pelagibacteraceae > Pelagibacter. Next base: position 7,475 of record CACEEJ010000010.1, read on the forward strand.
TTTTTAAAAATCATTCAAGTTTAGATTTTTATAAAAATTTTAAGATGAAATTTTCCTCAAATAATAAGAATGAGAAAGTATGTAATAATTAAAAAACAATTCTTGTAATTCTGATAATCTTATAAATTTAAAACTTATTATATCTAAAAAAAAAGCTAATATTATTTGGTCTATTTTAGGTTCATAAATTATATCATTATCGATTATGACGTGAATTTGTCCAACATTTAAACCTTCTATAATAGAGTAAACAGGTAAAAAACTTTTACTTAAGATAGATGGAAAAGTTATTAAGAGTAAAAATATAGATATATATTTTAAATTTTGATTTGGAAATATAAACCCTTCAATTTGTTCATATTTTTTAATAAAAGAAAATTTTATTATTATAAAAGTTAAGCTACACCACAGAAATATAAGATTTCTTGGTAATTGGTTAAACAAAGATGAAATATTATGTAAATTTGTCTCATTTTGATCATTTAGATCTACTAAGAAATTTGGAGTATTCCATTTAAAAAAATGTTGGCCCCAAGAAATTTCTTCCATGAGATAGTAAATAAGACCACAAATATAAAGAATAAAAATATATTTACTCATTTTAAAATTTATCAATCTATTTTTTCTCATGAAATCGTAAAAAAAAAATATAGATAATAACAAAAGAAAAGATTGAAGATTTTCAATTAAGCCATTTTCGTGCCAAATAAGTTGAGTATAGCCTCCTTGATCATTATAAAAATAGCTTATTGGTATTTTTTTTATTAAGAATTGATAGTGTTTGTATATACCCTCAAAAAAAACCACTAAATTAAAAATCAAAAAAATTTTAAAATAAAATTTAAAACTTCTTCCTACAAAAATCATTTATTTAATACTCCTCGAAATTGAAGAATAAATGATATTAAGTTTTTGTCTTAGATCAATTAGTTTTTTAATAATTTATGAATTTAACATTATAAGCAACTTAAATGCAGGCCAAAAGATTTTATTGATATATCATTTTTATACTAATGAATTAAAGATAAAAAATTAATGGTGGGCCGTGTTAGAATCGAACTAACCGCCCCCTCGATGTCAACGAGGTACTCTAACCGATGAGCTAACGGCCCGAAATAATTTAACTTTCTAAGAAACTTTTTAATTGCTTAGATCTACTTGGATGCTTTAATTTTCTAAGAGCTTTGGCCTCGATTTGCCTAATCCTCTCTCTTGTAACAGAAAACTGAAGTCCAACTTCCTCTAAAGTGTGATCAGTATTCATTCCAACCCCAAATCTCATTCTCAAAACTCTTTCTTCTCTTGGCGTAAGTGTAGAGAGTATTTTTGTTGTAGCTTCTCCTAGGTTTGACTTTATAGCTTGTTCAAGAGGCGCCAAAGCTTTTGTGTCCTCAATAAAATCTCCCAAACTGCTATCTTCTTCATCACCAACCGGTTTCTCTAATGATACTGGCTCTTTTGAAATTTTTAAAACTTTTCTTACTTTATCTAAAGGCATTCTTAATTTTTTGGATAATTCTTCTGGAGTAGCTTCCCTACCAAATTCACTTAATATTAATCTTTGGGTTCTAACAATCTTATTGATTGTTTCAATCATGTGAACAGGAATACGAATAGTTCTTGCTTGGTCAGCAATAGACCTTGTAATAGCTTGTCTTATCCACCATGTTGCATAAGTTGAAAATTTATAACCCCTTCTATATTCAAATTTATCGACTGCTTTCATTAACCCTATATTTCCCTCTTGAATTAAATCTAAAAATTGTAGGCCTCTATTTGTATATTTTTTTGCAATAGAAATTACTAATCTTAAGTTAGCTTCTACCATTTCTTTTTTTGCAATTCGTGACTCTTTTTCTCCTTTTTGAATTCTACTTACAAGTTTTTTAAAATCAGTTACAGAGATTCCAAGTTTGTGACTAATTTCAATTAACCTTTCTCTAATATTTTTGAATTCTTCTTTATTTTTACTAAAAAATTGTTTCCAAACAGAGTTCGTATCTAAAAATTTTTTTAAATTAGGATTAATTTCATTGCCAACATAAAATTTAATAAATTCATTTCTGGGTATTTGGTGATCCATTGCTAGTCTTAAAAGATTACCTTCTAAAGAAATAATTTTTTTATTTTCTACATAATGTTTTTGCACAAGTTCTTCTAAAACAGATGGAGATAGTTGAAGAGATTTAATATTCTCTAGTATATCATTAACAATTTTTTCATACCCTTTTTCTTTTGCTGGTGAAAAATTTTTAGACTCTAAAACACAATCTAATTTTTCTTTTTGATACTTTATTAGTTTAGTATATTCTTTTGTTAATGTATTAATGGTTTTTAAAACTTTTGGTTTGATTTCAGTTTCCATTGCAGCAAGTGTTGGATTAAAATCATCATCATTATCATCTGATGAACCATCTTCTTTGTCTGTTTCACCTGCATTTTTTTGTTTTGCGCTTGGTCCGGTTGACTCATCTTCCATATAATTTGTATCAATATCTATAATTTCTCTAACTAAAATTTCATCTTTTTGCAGTTGTTCATTCCATTCAAAAAATTGCTGAGCGGTAATTGGACTCTGCGAAAGTGCAATTAACATTACATCTTTACCTGCTTCTATTCTTTTAGCGATAGCAATTTCACCTTCTCTAGACAAAAGCTCAACCCCACCCATTTCACGTAAATACATTCTTATAGGATCGTCACTTTTTTCTATTGTCTTACCTTCCTCTTTATTTGAACTTTCTTTTTTTCTAAGAACTTTAAAATCAGATTTTTTTTCTACTAATGAAATATTTTCATCTAAAATGTGAATAAACGCTTGGGCTAAATTATCATCAGATAAATTTCTTTTACCTAAAGACTTGCTTAACTCCTCATAAGTTATAAACCCTCTATGAGTTCCACGACCCATAAGTCTAGCAAATGATTTTGTAATAATTCTTTCCACAATAATTTGAATTTAGAATTCTTATATAATGTCAATTGTGTAAAAATCTATTACTAATTTAGTCAGTTTAATTGAGATTCTGCTTTTTTTTGAGCTCTTTTAGCTCATTAAAAGTAGTCTCGCTCATATCAACTGAAAACTTCGATTCTAACTCCTGGATTCTGAACTCGAGATCATAATTCATTAAATCTCTAGAGATGTCCTCTAATAATTCAATTATTTTTTGATCATCATCAGATTGATTTTTTAGAATATATTTGATCGGAGCAAATTTGTTTATTTTTTCGGTTAATTGAACATCTAATTCAAGATCTTGAATTGTGATTTGAGAACCAGATTTCAATTTTTCAATAATCATCTCAAATATTTTTTTATTAAACTCAGTAAATAATTTAATATTTTCAATCAAATGAATATTTGCTTGCAACAAATCTAAGTGATTTATAACTATATATAATAGAGAAAACTCTTTTAATTCAACTCCTGACAAAGATTGGCTTTCTTTAAAATATTTTTTTGTACTCTCTAAATATTTTGTTTGTTTTGAATAAAACTTTTTATTTTTTTGGTTGGAATGTGGTGTTAGCTCGGCAATTTTTTCTAAAAAGTATTCTAAAACATACTTTTTTATAAAATCGTCTTTAATTGTATTTGTTATACTTCTAAGTTTTTTCTCAAAAATAGCCATAGATGAAGGGTTGTTTTTAGTTTGTTTTTTATAATGACTAAAAATAAATTGATGAATTGATAATTTACTTTGATTTGTAAAATCCACAAAATTGGCTTTACCATTTTTATTTACGTAACTATCCGGATCTTCTTTATCTGGCAGAAATAAAAATGAAATTTGTTTCTCTGGTTTTAATTCTTTAATCGAATTTTCTGCGGCTCTTACAGCAGCTTTATATCCACTCTCATCCCCATCAAAACAAATTATAATATCATCAAAAAATTGGTTTAAAGTTAAAATTTGTTTGTCAGTTAAAGATGTGCCAAGATTTGCTACTACATTGTCAATTCCATTTTTACTAAGACCTACTACATCCATGTATCCTTCAACAAGATAAATATAATCAATTTTATTAGAGAGTTTTCTTGCCAAATCTAAATTATACAAATTTGATCCTTTTTTAAAAAAATTTGTTTCAGGTGAGTTTATATATTTAGCTAAGTAATCTAAATTTTCAATTATTCTTCCGCCCAAAGCTATTGGTTGGCCTGAAATGTTATTGATTGGAAATATTAATCTTCCTCTAAATCTTTCGACATAAATTTTTTTTTTCTCGTCCAAATAGAATAAACCAGTTTCTAAAAGAGTTTGTTCGCTATAATCTTTTTTTAATTTTTCGAAAAAATTTGGATTTTTTTCTATATATCCTATTTTAAATTTTTTTACTTCATCCTTGCTTAATGATCTATTTTTTAAATAATCTCTAGCAATCGAATAATTTTCATTTTTTAAAAGTTCATTGTGATAAAAATCTACATAACTACTAAAAATAGATTTATACTCATTCCATTTTTTCTCTCTTTCTTCATCTTGTTTTGTAAACATGTATGGTTGCATACCTGCTAATTGAGCTAAATATTTTACTGCTTCACCAAATTTTAAATTTTGAGTTTTCATCACAAAATCAAAAATATTGCCATGTTCGGAAGTTGCAAAACAATGATAAAACTCTTTTTCATCATTCACAGTAAATGAAGGTGTTTTTTCATTTTTGAAAGGTGATAAACCTACAAATTCTTTACCTCTCTTTTTTAAGGAAACTGTTTTTGATACTACTGTTGAAACTTTCAACCTGTTTTTAATTTCATCAAGATACTCTTTTGGATATTTCATTATTTATTCAACAATTCTTTAATCATTGATCCTGCTTTGGAAAAATCAATTTCGTCTGCATGAGTTTTTTTAAGTTCACCCATAACTTTACCCATATCTTTTAATGAATTTGCTCCAATTTTCGAGATAACATCCGCACAAATTTTCTTAGTTTCCTCTTCACTAAGCTGCTTTGGTAAGAAGCTTGTTAAAATATCATATTCATTTTGCTCAATCTCTAAAAGATCGGTTCTATTATTTTTTTTATAAATATCGATCGATTCGGCACGTTGTTTAACCATTTTTTTTAAAAGTTTTTTGATGTCCTCATCATCAGTTTCCTTTTTGTTGGGGCCCGATCTGTTAACAATGTCCAAATCCTTAATTGAAGATAATATTAACCTATAGGTTGATATTTTATTTTTATCTTTAGATTTTAAAGCATTTTTATATTCGTTTTCGATAGTCTGTTTTAATGACATAAATTTTAATCTACTTTAAAGAAATAATTCTTCAAAAGAAAAATTGTTTTTTTACAGTTTTATATTACATCTCTGTTGCGATAATAAAGCAATTATTGTATTAACCTTTAACTCATGAGTTGTAATTGATCAAAAAAGCAAAAAAAACTAACTCAAAAATAAAATCTCAAATTAACACAGGCGTTTTAGTTCTTGAAAACAAAAAGGTATATAAAGGAATTGGAATTGGATACCAAGGAGAAGCCACAGGCGAAGTTTGCTTTAATACATCATTGACTGGTTATCAAGAAATCATCTCAGATCCATCATATGCAGGTCAAATTATTAACTTTACGTTTCCTCATATTGGAAATGTTGGAACCAACCAAGAGGATCTTGAGTCTGATAAAATATGGGCTAGAGGAGTGATTTTTAACTCTGAAATAACTACACCCTCAAATTATAGATCATTCCAACATTTAGATGCTTGGCTTAAAAAAAATAAAATTGTTGGTATTACTGGCCTAGACACTAGAAGCCTAACAAACTTTATAAGGGACAAAGGTGCTCCAAGAGGTACGATTAGTTATTCAAAAAAAGGAAAGTTTAATATTAATAAATTGACTAATACCACCATAAAATGGAGTGGATTAAAAAATCTTGATCTTGCTGAAGTAGTTTCAACACAGAAAAATTATATTTGGAAAGGTCTTAAAACCTGGAAAAAAGAGTTTGGGTATAAAAAAAATAATAAAAACTCATTTCATGTTGTTGCAATTGATTATGGTATAAAAAAAAATATCCTAAGATATTTCTCTGATTTCAACTGTAAAGTTACTGTCGTTTCTTGTAAAACTAATGCACAAAAAATTTTAGCTTTAAAACCAAATGGAATATTTTTATCAAATGGTCCTGGAGATCCAGCTGCAACAGGGAAGTATGCTATAGAAATTATTAAAGACTTAATTAAAAAAAATTTACCAATATTTGGTATTTGTTTGGGTCATCAAATTTTAGCTTTAGCATTAGGTGGTAAAACAAAGAAAATGAAACTTGGACATAGAGGAGCAAATCATCCCGTTAAAAATTTAATTCATGATAATGTTGAAATAACGAGTCAAAACCACGGATTTGAAGTAGTTAAACAAACATTGCCAAAAAATATTGAGGTCACACATAAATCTTTATTTGATAATAGTATTGAAGGTATCAAACTAAAAAATAAACCAGTCTTTTCAGTTCAATATCATCCTGAGTCTAATCCAGGACCTCAAGATAGTGTTTATTTGTTTCAAGAATTTATTAACAACATGAAAAAAAATGCCAAAAAGAAAAGATCTTAAAAAAATATTAGTTGTAGGAGCCGGTCCAATAATTATAGGACAAGCGTGTGAATTTGATTATTCAGGGACGCAAGCATGTAAGGCTCTAAAAGATGAAGGTTATAAAGTGGTTTTAATAAACTCAAATCCTGCAACCATTATGACAGATCCAGATGTTGCGGATAAAACTTATATTGAGCCTATTACACTTGATGTATTAGAAAAAATTCTCAAGAAAGAAAAACCAGATGCAATTCTTCCAACAATGGGAGGGCAAACCGCACTTAACCTTGCGATGGAAGCAGAAAAAGAAGGAATTCTAAAAAAATACAAAATTAAATTGATAGGAGCAAATTCTAAAGCAATTTCTAATGCAGAGGACAGAAAGAAATTTAGAAAAAATATGATTGATATTGGTTTAGATTTACCAAAATCTGAAATTGTTAATAACAATAACCAAGCATCAAAAATATTAAAAAAAATTGGATTACCAGCGATTATAAGACCCGCTTTTACACTAGGTGGGCTTGGTGGAGGAATAGCTAAAACTAAAAAAGATTATTTTAAGATTGTTAAAAATGGATTGCACGAGTCTCCCGTAAGCCAAGTTCTTGTAGAGGAATGTTTGGAAGGCTGGAAAGAATTTGAGATGGAGGTTGTAAGAGATAAAAAAGACAACTGCATCATCATTTGCTCAATTGAAAATATAGATCCAATGGGAATTCATACGGGTGACTCTGTAACAATAGCACCTGCTCTTACCTTAACTGATAAAGAATACCAAGTGATGAGAAATGCTTCGATTGCATGTTTAAGAAAAATAGGAGTTGAAACTGGAGGATCAAATGTTCAGTTTGCTATCAATCCTAAAAACGGTCGAATGGTTGTCATTGAAATGAATCCACGTGTATCAAGATCATCAGCACTTGCATCAAAAGCAACTGGATTTCCAATTGCGAAAGTGGCTGCAAAGTTAGCAGTTGGTTATACTTTAGATGAATTAAAAAATGAAATAACTAAAGTTACTCCTGCATCATTTGAACCAAGTATAGATTATGTGGTGACTAAAATTCCAAGATTTACATTTGAAAAATTTTCAACTTCCCCCGCAACTTTAGGAACATCTATGAAATCGGTAGGTGAGGCAATGGCAATAGGAAGAAACTTCAAAGAATCTCTTCAAAAAGCTTTGGTATCTCTGGAAACTGGTTTTTCAGGTTTAGACAGAATTTTTAATTTAAATAAAAAACAAATTGAGAAAAAACTTAAAGAAACTATTCCAAACAAGATATTACTAGTCGCTGAAGCAATTAGAAAAAAAATAGACTTAAAGAGAATATACAATTTATCAAAAATTGATCCTTGGTTTTTAGAACAAATTAAAGAAATAGTTTATTGCGAAACACAAATCAAAACTAAGGGGCTTCCTACAGATTTTGTAGAATTTAATAGATTAAAATCGATAGGATTTTCAGATAAAAAACTTTCGGAATTAACTAAAACTTCTGAAGACGTTGTTAGAAGAAAAAGATCAGCGCTTAAAATACTTCCAGTTTATAAAAAAGTAGATACTTGTGCAGCTGAATTCAAATCGTTTACGCCTTATATGTATTCAACTTATCAAAGAAATTTTTCAATCAACTCAGAATGTGAAGCTGACCCATCCAATAAGAAAAAAATAATTATTCTTGGAGGAGGACCAAATAGAATTGGTCAAGGAATTGAGTTTGATTATTGCTGTTGTCAGGCAAGTTTTTCATTAAAAGACGCAGGTTTTGAAACTATAATGGTTAATTGTAACCCTGAAACAGTGTCAACAGACTATGATACGAGTGATCGATTATACTTTGAACCTTTAAAAGAAGAATACGTTTTTAACATAATTAAAAAAGAACAAGAAAAAGGAAATCTGATAGGAGTAATAGCTCAGTTTGGTGGCCAAACTCCAATTAAACTTGCTAAATTTTTACATGATAACAAGCTTCCAATTTTAGGAACACAATATACTTCTATCGATTTAGCGGAGGATAGAGACCGATTTAGAGATTTATTAAATAAATTAAAACTAAAACAAGCAGATAGTGGAATTGCAAAAACATATAATCAAGCAATAAAAATTGCTGATAAAATTGGCTTACCATTAATGGTGAGGCCATCTTATGTTTTAGGTGGAAGAGCAATGGAAATTGTTCATGAAAAAAATCAGCTTAAAAAATTTGTTGAAGAGGCGTTTAAAGCTGCAGAAGATAATCCAATTTTGATTGATAAGTTTATTGATCATGCAATGGAAGTAGATGTAGATGCTATATCAGACGGAAAACAGGTTCACGTTGCAGGGATTATGCAACACATCGAAGAAGCTGGAATTCATTCAGGAGACTCGGCATGTAGCCTACCCCCTGTATCAATTAAACCATACCTTCTAAAGGAAATAGAAGATCAAACTAAAAAATTAGCAATAGCTTTAAATGTTAAAGGTTTCATGAACATACAGTTTGCAATTAAAAAAGATGAAATTTATGTGATTGAAGTAAATCCTAGAGCAAGTCGAACAGTACCTTTTGTATCAAAAGCAAAAGGATTGCCTCTAGCTAAAATTGCATCAAGAGTAATGGCTGGTGAAAAATTATCTAAGTTTAATTTAATAGATAAATCTAAAGGTATGTATGCAGTTAAAGAGGCTGTATTCCCATTTAATAAGTTTCCAAATAGTGACTTATTGTTAGGACCTGAGATGAAATCTACTGGAGAAGTTATGGGATTTGATAAAAATTTTGGAATGGCTTTTGCCAAAAGTCAGATCGCGGCAGCTAACTCATTACCTAAGCAAGGATTAGCTTTTATATCTCTCAAAGATAGTCACAAAGATGAGGGAATTGATTTAGCAAAACAACTTCTTAAACTTAAGTTTACATTATGTGCTACTAGAGGAACTGCAGAATATATTCGAAAATATGGGATGAAATGTAAAATTATTAATAAGGTAAGCACTGGTTCGCCTCACATAGTAGATGTTTTAGACTCTAAAAAAATTGCATTAGTAATAAATACTGGAGGTGGAAATAGTGAACATAGATTAAGCGATGCAATAGCTTTAAGAAGAGCAACGCTTAAGAATAAAGTTCCTTATTGTACTAATATGTCAACTGCTCAAGCTTGTATAGAAGCAATTAGATCTTTAAAAACAAAAAAAATGGAAGTTAATTCGCTGCAAGATATTTAAGTAATTTCTAAACATCAACAATCATTGTATCTTTAGATCCTCCACCTTGTGAACTATTTACAATTGTGCTCCCTTTCCTTAATGCAACTCTTGTTAAACCGCCAGATGTTACGTAAGTAGATTTTCCACTTAACACAAAAGGTCTTAAATCAACATGTCTTGGCTCTATATTGCTGTCAGTAATTGTAGGAAGAGTAGATAAAATTTCTAAAGGCTGAGCAATAAATTCTCTAGGTTTACTTTTTATTTTTTGAATCATTTCATCTTTTTCTTTTTTTGATGCTCTTGCACCAATTAAAATACCATATCCCCCAGACGCATTAGCTGGTTTAACAACTAATTTTGAAATGTTTTCAATAACATAATCTCTATCTTTTTTCTCATGACATAAAAAAGTTTCAACTTGATTTATTTTGGGTTGCTCACCTAGATAATAAACAATCATTTTATTTACATAAGAGTAAATAGCTTTATCATCTGCTATGCCTGTTCCAATTCCGTTTACTATTCCTACGTTTGCTTTTTTCCAACACTTAAAAAGTCCAGGAACTCCAATAAGTGATTCTTTGTAGAATACTTTGGGATCTAAAAAGTTATCTTCCAATCTTCTATATATACAATCTACTTTAAGTTTACCTTTAACAGTTTTCATGTATACAGTATCATTTTCCACGAACAAATCTTTACCTTCAACAAGAGCTATTCCCATTTGTTCAGCTAAAAAAGAATGTTCAAAATAAGCAGAATTATAAATGCCAGGAGTAAGTACTACCATGTGAGGATTTTCAGTTCTTTTAGGTATACATTCCTCCATGCAGTGGTACAGTTTATTTGCATATTGATGTATTGAAGAGACTTTATATCTCGTAAATAACTCTGGAAAAACATCCCTCATCACCATACGATTTTCAAGCATATAAGATACACCTGACGGAACTCTCAAATTATCTTCCAAAACCAAGTATTCACCATTTATATTTCTAATAAGATCAATTCCAGAAATGTTTGACCAAGCTTTATACTTTGGAGAAAAACCATCACATTCTTTGATATAATATGGCGAGTTAAAAACTAATTCCTTAGGAACTATATTATCCTTAAAAATTTTTTTTTTATTATAAACATCATCGATAAATAAATTAAGTGCTTTTACTCTTTGTGCCAACCCTTTTGAAATTTTGTTCCATACAGATTTAGGAATTATTCTGGGAATTATATCTAAAGGCCATTTTTTTTCTTCTGCTCTGTTGTTGGCTGCATAGACTCTAAAATTAATTCCTCTTGCACTAATTGTACTTTGGCAATTTTTTTCAATTTCTTGTAATTTTTTTTTTCCATTCCTCTCTAAAATACCAGAAATAATTTTAGCATGTTTTCTTATTTTACTATCATCAGATATATAACCGTCATAAGAGGACTTTGAGTCATAATTTTTCCAGAACTGAGTAACCATAATAACTAATATTTTAATAAATATACAAAATAGACAAATGCGAAGAATGAATGACAGTTATGCTAAAAATAGTTTGTAAAAATGTTTATTTTTAAATATCAATTACACCTATGACATATTGTATAGGTATTAAAACTAACGAAGGTCTTGTTTTTGCGTCAGACTCAAGAACCAATGCGGGTCTTGATAATGTAAATATATATTCAAAAATGATGACCCATGATGTTGGTGACAGAACTATTGTAATAGTAACTTCAGGAAATTTAGGTACTTCGCAAGCAGTTTACAAATCAATTGAGAAAGATTTAAAAAGCTCAACCAGGATAATGAACTTAAACACTTGCTCTGATTTCGAACAAATAGCTTCTTACATTGGTTCACTTAATATTGAGCACTCCTCACCTCAAGGAATTAATACAGATAATGTCTTACTAGGTTCAACATTTATAGTTGGAGGACAAATCAAAGGTCAGCAACACGAACTCTATTTAATATATCCACAAGGAAATTATATAAGACCTGCAGATAGCAAACCTTATCTTGTAATTGGAGAAGTAAAATATGGTAAACCAATATTAGATCGGGTAATCAAACCAAACGTATCTATTGGGGACGCATCACGTTGCGCATTAATTTCGATGGACTCAACATTAAAAAGTGATTTAACAGTAGGCCCACCAATAGATTTTGCTGTGCACAAAAAAGATGCTGAAAGATTGGCTTCACTTGAATGTTTAAATCTTTCTGACGAAACTTATTCCCGAGTTTGTAACCAGTGGTCAGAAGGAATATTTAAAGTTTTCGACTCATTTCCAAGATTTGATTGGGAAAAATAAAATTATTTAACTTTCCAATCGGTTTCAAAGGTAACATAATTTACTTGAATACATCTTCTTTCTTTAACAATTTTTTTTTTTTCCATACCATGCCAGGTATTTGGTCCACTTGTAAAAAGGTAACCATAATTATGTTTGTAAGGAAGTGTCTTAACTTTCTCTAATTTTTCATTGTAAAAATCAGTTCCTAAATCTTCAGATTCATTTGTATTATTAACAAATATTAAGCCTGACATAAGTTTTTCTTTTATATCGCAATGAGGTTTTAACCAAAAACCCTCTCTATCACATATAACCTCAACTCTAACATAAGAATTTGATAAATCTTTATTTATCATTTTAGAAATTGTTTCGTATGTTTCTTTAGATTGAAGTTCGTTTATAAATTTTACTAAATTTGGAAATTGTGATGCATTTTCTTTATTAATAAAACATCTAAACTTTATTGCTTGTCCACCTGAAGCTATACCTTGTCTAAATTCTGCAGCTCCACCATCTATTGCTCTTGTTCCATCATAATTAAGATTATGTTTACTAACATCAGGAATGTCAGCTTTAACTATTTCATCAATTGCTCCTTCTGACAGAGCATCACTATACTCCCAGTGATTAAAAGGGAAATTATGTTCTTTTGAATTATTTTTAATTGAATTTAAAAATGACATTATGATTGTATTTTTTCTTTAATAATTTTTGCTACTCTATTCGTTTCATCTAATTTTTGATAGTTCCAATTTTCAATTTCTTCACCTAAGTTTCTAGTAATATTTAATTTTCTAAATAAATTTCTAAAATTCTGAAATCTGACGTCTTTTCTTTTTGGTAAAATATTAGCAACATAAATTGGTTTTCCAGTTAAAGCAGCCTCAGATATCATTGAGCTAGAGTCACATGTAACAACTATATTTTCGGAAATAGCTAAAGCTGAAAGATAAGCTTTTTTATCAACATTCAAAATCACAGTGTGATTTTCTCCAAAAAACTCTTTTGCATAATGTATAGTATTTAACGGTGTTCTCATTGAAGGTATGACCACAAGTTGAAAATCATGTTTTTTCAATAATTTGTAGAAAATTGAAAAGATGTGCTTCATATTTTTTGTTGAGTAATCATAATATTTTGTAGGACCACCCATTATCAAACACCAAACTTTTCTATTATCCTGTTTGATATATGAATTTAAATAACTTCTATTTTCTTCAATTTCATTTTCCGTCAAATAGTGAATTGCACCTTTTGTTTTAATTACATTTGCACCACTTATCCCATCATGTTCGGGAGCAACAATAAAATCAAAATGATTAAAATCCACCTTTGGATCTTGAATATGAATATTTAAAACTTTTTTTTTTGAAATACTTTTTAAGTGGATTGAGGGAATCACACTTTTTCTTCCACATGAAATAATTACATCAAAATCAGAATCGTTTATTTTTTTATAAACCTTTTGTGATACTGGTGTTAATTTTGGTGGAACAATTTTCCAAAAATTATTTAGTTCAACCTTATGGTGTGTAAAATCAATATCTAAAGCTTTTGCTAAACCTTCTACCTGGCTTATCATGCCATGCATTCCTTGAGTTAATAATAAACCTTTTAATTTAGACATTAATCACTATATAGCTTTCATATGAGTCAAAATCCAACTAAACACACAAAAGTGTTAATAATTGGATCTGGTCCTGCCGGATACACAGCAGCAGTTTATGCGGCTCGAGCGATGTTAAATCCAATTTTAGTTTATGGTTCTGAACCTGGTGGTCAATTAACAACAACTACTGATGTTGAAAATTTTCCAGGATTTGCTGAAGTTATTCAAGGTCCGTGGTTGATGGATCAAATGAAAGAACAAGCAAAAGCAGTTGGAACTGAAATGATTGAAGACCATATTGGATCTGTAAATTTAAAAAGTTCACCATTTGAAGCAATCGGTGATAGTGGTCAGAAATATACTGCTGATAGCATTATTATCTCTACTGGAGCTCAAGCAAGATGGTTAAATATAAAATCAGAACAGGAATTTAGAGGATTTGGAGTTTCTGCTTGTGCAACTTGTGACGGTTTCTTTTTTAAAAATAAAGAAGTTGCTGTAGTTGGAGGAGGTAATGCAGCGGTTGAAGAAGCTATGTTCCTTACAAAGTTTGCATCCAAAGTTAAATTAATTCATAGAAGAGATAGTTTGAGAGCTGAAAAAATGCTTCAAAAAAAATTAATGGAAAATAAAAAAATTGAAATAATTTGGGACTCTGTAGTTGAAGATGTGTTAGGTGATAAAGATCCTAAAAATGTCAAAGGAGTAAAGATTAAAAATGTTAAAACAAATAAAATACAAGAATTGAAACTTGATGGCGTATTCATTGCTATTGGTCATGATCCAGCTACTCAACTTTTTAAAGATCAATTAAAAATGGATAATGAGGGATATTTGATTACCAAACCTGACTCAACAGAAACTAATGTTCCTGGTGTTTATGCAGCTGGAGATGTAAAAGACAAAACATTTAGACAAGCTGTAACCGCTGCAGGTATGGGATGTATGGCTGCACTTGAAGCAGAAAAATTTTTATCTCACTAAAAAATGAAATTAAATTGGATTATTTTTGTAACTGGATGGATGTCATTCAGAGCAGTTGGGTCAGGTTTGTTTTTGTTTTGGATTTTTACCGAAAATGAACGTTCGGCACCATCCGAATGGATAATTCCTTTTGTGGGTGATTTTTTTATTGGAATAACTGCTTTATTTTTAGTTTATCACATTTTAAAAAAACCAAGCACTATACTATGGGGTCTTTTGCTGTCTTGGAATGTGATTGGTTTGTTAGATTTAATTGGGGCAATAAATGTAAGTTTTGCTGCTCCTTATGGACCTATACCAGAAATAGGATTTAATGAACTGGTTGTAAGATTTATTTTAAGTTTGAATACTTTATTTCAGATTTCTTGTATTTACTTATTGTTTCAAAAAGACATAAAAGAATATTTTAAATTTTAAAAATTAATTATTACTAATTTCAACTATTTCATTAGACTCGAATACTTGTTGTCTAAAGTCACCATTAGAAATTTTAATCATTGCTTTTGCAACTTTTTCAGATTGAATTGGTTTCATTTTTTTTAATGGTCCTAAAAATAAAGGTGATAATAATTTAAATATAAAAATACCTAATTTCTCTCCTAATCTTTTTTCTTTTCTATCTCCAATTAAAAAAGAGGGTCTCATTATTCCAAGTTTATTAAAACTCAATCTTTTTAATTCTTCCTCTACTAATCCTTTAAATTTTAAATAATCTCCTGAACTATTAGGATCTGCATAGCCCGAAGAGACAAAAACGAATGAATTTACTGAGTTAGATTTTGTTATCTGTGCGATTTGTTTTGGTAAATCAAGTTCAACTCTTCTATATTCATTTTTATCAGGTGAATTTTGCTTTGTAGTACCAATGCAAAAATAACAGTGGTCACCTGTCATCTCTTCTTTATGCTTTTCTATATTACTAAAATCAGTTTTAACAATTTCAACTTTAAGGTCATTAATGATGATTTCTGAACGTACAAAAAGTTTAATTTTATTATAGTTCTCATTTTTAATTAATTGATCAAGAAGATGACCACCAACTAAACCTGTTGAACCAAAGACTAAGGCTGTTTTCATTAACTTAAGGATTTACAAAAACTAGATATTTTATCCATTGCTTTCTTAAGATTATCCATTGATGTTGCATAAGAAATTCTGAAAAAACCTTCTAAACCAAAGGCAGAACCCTGGACTACTGCAATTCCACTATTCTCTAATAACGACTTAACAAAATCAGTATCAGACTTAATTTCAATTCCATTAGGGTCTTTTTTACCCATTAATCCTTTACAACTTGGAAAGACATAGAACGCTCCATCTGGATTGAGGCATTCAATTCCATCTATTGCATTTAAAGCATTAACTACAAAATCTCTCCTCTCCTGAAATGAATTTGCTCTTTCTTTAATAAAGTCTTGTCTTCCACTTAGTGCCTCAACTGCAGCAGCTTGACTAATAGAACAAGGGTTGGTAGTTGATTGTGATTGAATTTTGGCAATAGCTTTCACTATATCCTTTGGACCAGCTGCATATCCTATTCTCCAGCCTGTCATCGAGTAAGCCTTACTTACACCGTTCATTGTAAGTACTCTATCTTTTAAACTATTAATTTGAGCAATTGTAAAAAATTTAAAACCCTCATAAGTCACATGCTCATAAATATCATCGCTCAAAATATACACATGATTATGTTTTTCCAAAATAGCTGCAATTGCTTTGATATCTTGCTCTGAATAGCATGCTCCAGTTGGATTTGAAGGAGAATTAAGAATAATCCATTTTGTTTTTGGAGTTATAAATTTTTCAAGATCAGTTGGATTTATTTTAAAACCTTGTTTTTCATCACATTCCATTATCACTGGTTTTCCTCCAGCTAATAAAACCATATCGGGATAAGAAACCCAATAAGGAGCAGGAACTATAACTTCGTCACCTTCGTTTAATGTGGCCATCATTGCATTATAAATTACATGCTTTCCACCAGCACCAACAGTAATTTGATCAGTTGTATAATCTAAATTATTTTCTTTTTTAAATTTTTCTACGATTGCTTTTTTCAATGCTGGAGTACCGTCTACTGCAGTGTATTTAGTATCACCATCGTTAATAGCTTTTATAGCTGCTTGCTTAATGTTATCTGGAGTATCAAAATCTGGTTCCCCTGCACCTAATCCAATAACATCTTTTCCAGCAGCTTTTAATTCTCTTGCTTTTTGAGTAACAGCAATAGTAGGTGATGGTTTAATCTTCTTTAAACTGTCTGATATTATGCTCATTGAAATATAAATAAATTCTACTACGTTGTTTAATATATGGAAAATACTTATCAAGATTTAATTACAGATATTCAGAGTAAAAATCCTAAAATAGGCAGAAAACTAGAGGGTGGAAAAAAATTCAAAATTAAATCTGATTTTAAACCTGCTGGTGATCAGCCTGAAGCGATAAAAAAATTAGTAAATGGTGCTAATAAAGATCAATTTAATCAAGTTTTACTTGGTGTAACGGGATCTGGAAAAACTTTTACCATGGCTAAAGTAATTGAAGCTACGAATAGACCTGCCTTGATTTTAGCTCCAAACAAAACTCTTGCTGCTCAACTTTATGGGGAAATGAAAACCTTTTTTCCAGACAATGCTGTAGAATATTTCGTTTCATACTATGACTATTATACTCCAGAGGCTTATGTGCCGAGATCAGACACATATATAGAGAAAGAAGCTTCTATTAATGAACAAATTGATAGAATGAGGCACTCAGCAACTAGATCTCTTTTAGAAAGAGATGATGTTTTAATTGTAGCAAGTGTTTCGTGTATCTATGGATTAGGTTCGGTTGAAGCGTATAGTAAAATGACGCTAACTCTTCAAAAAAATTATGACTACAATAGAGAAGAAATAATCAAATCTTTAGTTGCTCTACAGTATAAAAGAAATGATCAAAATTTTTATAGAGGAACATTTAGAGCAAGAGGAGAATATTTAGAAATATTTCCTTCTCATTTAGAGGATAGAGCTTGGAGACTTTGTCTGTTTGGGGATAAATTAGAACAGATAGAAGAGTTTGATCCTTTAACAGGTGACAAAGTTAGAGAGTTAAGTTTAGTTAAAGTTTATGCAAATAGTCACTATATCACTCCTAAGCCTACAATCGAACAAGCAGTAATTAATATAAAAAAAGAATTAGAGGTAACTTTAAAAAAACACCGTGCTGAAAATAAATTACTGGAAGCGCAAAGATTAGAAGAAAGAACTAAATTTGATCTTGAAATGATTGAAGCAACTGGTTCTTGTGCTGGTATTGAAAACTATTCAAGATTTTTGTCAGGAAGAAAGCCAGGAGAGCCCCCACCAACCCTTTTTGAATACTTCCCTGATAATACTTTGATATTTGTAGATGAGTGCCATGTCACAGTTCCTCAGCTTAACGGAATGTATAAAGGTGATAGATCGAGAAAAAGTACTTTAGCAGAATATGGATTTCGACTTCCTTCTTGTATGGATAATAGACCATTAAAATTTGAAGAATGGGATTTGATGAGAACTCAAACTGTATTTGTTTCCGCAACTCCAGGACCATGGGAATTAGAACAAACAAAAGGTAA
Source organism: uncultured Pelagibacteraceae bacterium (assembly GCA_902558545.1). GTDB lineage: Bacteria > Pseudomonadota > Alphaproteobacteria > Pelagibacterales > Pelagibacteraceae > Pelagibacter. Next base: position 25,718 of record CACEEJ010000010.1, read on the forward strand.
GTTTATAGATCAGGTAATTAGACCAACGGGATTAATTGATCCTCCTGTAGAAATAAGACCCGCAAAAAATCAAGTGGATGATTTAATGCATGAATGTAAAAGAGTTATAGAAAATAATCATAGAGTATTAGTAACAACACTAACTAAAAAAATGGCTGAAGATTTAACTGAATACCTTCATGAAAACGGTATCAAGGTAAGATACCTACACTCAGATATTGATACATTAGAAAGAATTGAAATTATGAGAGATCTAAGAATGGGTGTATTTGATGTTTTAGTTGGAATTAACTTATTAAGGGAGGGATTAGATATTCCTGAATGTGCTTTAGTTGGAATTTTAGATGCTGATAAAGAAGGTTTTTTAAGATCTGAAACATCTTTAATTCAAACTATAGGAAGAGCAGCTAGAAATGTTGATGGTAAAGTAATTTTATATGCAGACAAGGAGACGAAAAGTATAAAAAAAGCAATTGCTGAAACGGATAGAAGAAGAAAAATTCAATTAGCTTATAATAAGAAACACAAGATTGATGCAAAATCAGTAAAAAAAGAAATTAGCGATATTCTTGAAAGTGTGTATGAAAAAGACTATGTCAAAATAAGCGAGGGCTCTAATGTTGGAGGCAATCTAAAAAAACATCTCAAAGCTTTAGATAAAAAAATGAAAGAGTCGGCATCTAATTTAGAGTTTGAAGAAGCTGCTAAAATACGAGATGAAATAAGAAAATTAGAGAGTACTGAATTAGAAATTACATTAAATCCAAAAATAAGGCAGTATGATGTAAAAAATAAGCTTTATCCAAAAGGTAGATCAACTATGGGTATGCCAGGAACTAAAGTTACAAAAAAAAGAGATAAGAAATGGAAGCACGGAAAATAATTATTACTGGTGGAGCTACTCGAATGGGCGCTGCAATTGCAAGAAAATTATCTGGTCCAAATAAAGAAATCTTGATCCATTATAATAAGTCAAAATTAAAAGCAGAAAAATTAAAAAAAGAATTATCTAGTAAAGGCGCAAAAGTATACATGGTCAAAGGTGATTTAAGCAAAGAAACTGATATAAAAAAAATAATTAAATTTGCAAAATCAAAACTAAAATTTTTTGACTGTCTTGTTAATAATGCCTCTTTATTTGAAAATGATAAATTAGAAAATTTCTCGTTAGATAGTTGGAGTAAACATTTAAGGACTAATTTAAGGGCACCCGCACTATTAACAAAAGAATTTGCTAAAAATGTTAAAGGCAAAAATAATAATATTATAAATATTATTGATCAAAGAGTGTTCAAATTAACCCCTTACTTTTTTTCATACACTCTTAGCAAAACTGGTTTGTATACTTTAACAAAAACTAGCGCTATGAGTTTGGCTCCTTATATAAGAGTCAACGCAATTGCACCTGGACCCACTATAAAAAATCAAAGACAATCTGAAAAACATTTCAAAAAACAATATTTAGCAACACCCTTGAAAAGACAAGTTGATGTGGAGCAAATTTGTAATGCTGTTGACTTTTTTATTAAAAATATATCTATTACTGGTCAAGTTTTGGCTATTGATAGTGGTCAAAATCTTAACTGGCAAACACCAGATGTAATGGGCAAAGAATGAAAAAAAATAATTTGAAAATTGTCAAAATAGACAAAAATAAAAGCCTATTTAATTATGAGAAAAAAATATTAATTAATGAATTAATCTTAGATTTAAAACTTGGTTATTACGATTTTGAAAAAGAAAAATCGCAGAAAGTTAAATTTAGCCTTGAGATAGACTATGAGGATAAAAAACCCTCTAGCGACAAAGACATAAAATCTATTGTTAATTATGGTACTATAGTAAAATTAATTACAAAACTTGTAAAAAAGAAACATTACAACTTCCTAGAAACTTTAGCAGAAGCTGTTTTTGACGAACTATTTAAAGACAAAAGGATTGCTAAAATAATGTTGAAAATTGAAAAATTAGAAATCTTAAAACAGTGTTCATCTGTTGGTATTCAAATTACCAAAAAGAGAAGCCATGATAAGCTCTGAAATAGGAAAAGAAGTAATTAAAAAAGAGCTACCTCTAGTACCAAAACTTCCAGGCGTATACAGGATGCTTAATGAAAAAAATGAAATTCTTTATGTGGGCAAAGCCAAAAATTTACCAAATAGATTAAAGAGCTATGTTGCAGAAAAAAATCACATAATTAGAACTGAACGTATGTTATCTCAAACAAGAAAATTAGAGATAACAACAACATCTAATGAAAGTGAAGCTTTACTACTAGAAGCAAATTTAATTAAAAAGCATAAACCAAAATTTAATATCCTTTTACGTGATGATAAGTCATTTCCATTTATATTTATTGGTAATAAAGATAAGTGGCCTCAAATAAAAAGACATAGAGGAAAAAAAACAAAAGAAGGTTTTTACTTTGGACCTTTTGCCTCTGCTGGTTCAGCTAATTGGACAATCAAAATGATCCAAAAAATTTTTCATTTAAGAGTTTGTGATGACACCGTTTTCAAAAACAGAGAAAGACCTTGTATTTTATATCAAATAAAAAGATGTTCTGGACCTTGTGTAGGATATGTAAAAAAAGAGGAATACAATCAAACAGTAGAAGATGCTATTGAATTTGTTTCAGGCAAATCTAGGAAAATTCAAAAAAATCTTTCAAACCAAATGGAAAAGGCAAGTGAGGATCTTGATTTTGAAAAAGCTGTAATTTTAAGAGATAGAATTAAAGCATTAAACATAATTCAATCTTCACAGAGAATTAATGAAGCAAACTTAGTTGAGGCAGATGTTATTGCTGGATATAAAGAATCTGGAAAAACTTGTATTCAAGTATTTTTTTATAGATCAAAACAAAATTGGGGTAATCAAGCTTTTTTCCCAAAACACGATCCAGATGAAAAGATTAGTGAAATACTTAATTCTTTTGTTTCTCAATTTTATGAAAATAAAAGTGTTCCTTCGTCAGTTATTCTTTCAGAAGAAATAAAGGAAAAAGCACTAATTGAAAAAACATTGACACAAAAAGAAGGTAAACAAATAAATATTTCAGTTGCAAAAAAAGGATCAAAACTAAAAGTAATTAATCAAGCAATTAAAAATGCAAAAGATAGTCTAAATAGAAAACTTTATGAAAGTCAAAATAATAAAGAATTATTCGAGGCAGTAGCTAAAAAATTTAATTTAGAAACTAATATAAATTTAATTGAAGTTTATGATAATAGTCATATTCAAGGTACAAATAGTGTTGGTGCTTTAATAGCATATGGTGATGAAGGATTTATTAAAAAAAGATATAGAAAATTTAATATCAGGCATAAAAAAAATGAGCAAGATGACTATGGAATGATGAGAGAAGTGTTGAATAGAAGGTTTAAAAGAGCAGTTCAAGAAAAAGACAACTTCCTTGCTTTTCCTGATTTGGTTCTAGTAGATGGGGGAAAAGGTCAATATTCAGTGGCTAGAGAGAGCCTTAATGAATTAGGACTTCACGATATTCCAATTATTGCAATAGCAAAAGGTAAATTTAGAAATAGTGGAAATGAAACTTTTTTTCACAATGGCAAAGAATATAAATTCACTAGAAATGACCCTACCCTATTTTTTCTTCAAAGAATAAGAGATGAATCGCATAGATTTGCCATAAGCGCTCACAGGGCAAAGAGAAAAAAAGGTATCAGCAAATCTCTGTTAGATCAAATAGAGGGGATTGGGGCTATAAGAAAAAGAGCTTTATTGAACCATTTTGGATCTGCAAGATCTGTAGAGTCTGCTAGCTTAGATGAAATAAAATCTGTAGAAGGTGTTGAAGAAAAAGTAGCAAAAAAGATATATAACTTTTTTCACGAATAATTATGTTAAAAAAAATTCCAAATATATTAACGATAGGGCGCATAATAATTGTTCCTTTTTTTGTTTTAGCTTTTTATCTTCCAGGATTTTATGGTGATCTTACTGCTTTAATATTATTTATTTTTGCATCATTTACAGACTTCTTAGATGGTATGTTGGCTAGAATGTTTGGAGTAGAGTCAAAACTTGGTGAATTATTAGATCCAATAGCTGATAAAATCATTGTTGCCACAGCATTAATACTTCTGGTTATGGATGGAACAATCAGAAATTACGAAGTAATTGCAGCAATAATAATTCTTACAAGAGAAATTTTAATTTCAGGTTTAAGAGAATTTTTAGCAAAGGGTAAAATAAAACTTCCTGTTTCAAACCTTGCTAAACTTAAAACAGTATTACAAATGGTATCAATTTCTCTTTTATTGTCTGGAGATACTGGAAATAAAATAATTAATTTTCAAGATTATAACGCACAAACAATAGGTATAATTCTTTTGTGGTTATCCGCTGCTTTAACACTTTTTACAGCATATGATTATATGCGAAAAGGTATTGATCACGCATTGTCTGAGGACAGCAAAGACTAGGCTGCTTTTTTCTTCCTAACTAAAGTCTGATAACTTTCATTCAAATCAATAATTGTATCACAAACTTTAAATTGATTTTCAGCAATACAAGATACTGGCGTTACCTCTGCTGCTGTTCCTGTTAAAAAACATCCAACAAAATTAGGTAATTCAGTTGGACTAATTTTTCTTTCATGTACTTTTATATTTTTTGATTTTGCAATTCCAATTACGGTTCTTCTTGTAATACCATCTAAAAAAGAATCTGGTATTGGAGTGTGAATTTCTCCATTTTTATCTTTGAAAAAAATATTTGCTCCGGTTGCTTCAGCAATATTCCCTTCATGATCAAGCATTAAAGAATCTGTGTAACCTTGCTTTTCTGCTTCATGTTTTGATAAAGTACAAATCATGTAAAGACCTGAGGCCTTTGTATCCCATGGTATTGTATTAGGTGCTGGTCTTCTCCAATTTGAAATATTTAATCTTATTCCCTCTACTTTTAGTTTAGGATCAAAATATGATCCCCATTCCCATGTTGCAATCGCAACATGTATTTTTGTTTGTTGTGCAGAAATAGCCATCATCTCACTACCCCTCCAAGCAACAGGTCTTACATAACCATTTTCTACTTTTTGGGTTGCGATAATTTTATTCGATGCATTATTGATTTCTTCTTCTGTATATGGAATTTCAAAACCCATTCTTCTAGCAGAATGAAAAAATCTAGCTGTGTGCTCTTCTAATTTGAAAATTGAACCATCATAAACTCTCTCACCTTCAAATACACAACTAGCGTAGTGCATACCATGGCTTAAAACATGCAGTTTAACATCAGCCCAATCAACTAATTCGTTGTTGTACCATATTTTTCCAGATCTCTTATCGTAAGGTATCATGTGTGAAAATTTTTTAATTTATAACTGAAAAATATCTTTGTATCTTTAATATGTCAATATAACTTACCTATTATGAAAGAACTTTTATATTTAAAAGATGATCAGCTAAAAGATCTAATTGAAAAACTATTTGTAAGTTACAGGGAAACCTTTTCTGACTCTAAAAAAATATTAGATAGATATTCAATTGGTTTAGCACACCATAAAGTAATTCATTTACTGTCAATGTATGAAGGGATCTCAATTTCAGAGTTACTTAAAAGATTAAAAGTCACAAAACAAAGCTTAAATCGTGTTCTCAAAGATTTAATTAAACTTGAAATCATAACATTTAAAAAAGATGATCAAGACACTAGAGTAAAGCATGTTTTTCTTAATGATAAAGGTAAAGAAATTTTTAATGAAATTTTTAATATCCAAAAAAAGAGAATTTATAATGCATTGCTAAATTCAAGTTCTGAAGAAGTTATAAATTTTGATAATGTAATTAGTAAAATAATTAATGGATAAGTTTATTGCTCATATACTGGTTGTTGATGATGACGATGGAATTAGATCTCTTGTAAAAAAATATTTAAATGAAAATAAATTCCTAGTAACTACTGCTGAAAATGCTGAAAATGCATTTGAGAAAATAAAAATAATTAAGTTTGATTTAATAGTTTTGGATATCATGATGCCAGGTAAAAGCGGGCTTGAATTTTTAAGAGAAAATAAAAAAAAATTAGATACACCAGTTATACTTTTGACGGCTAAAGGAGAAGCAAATGAAAGGGTTGAAGGGTTAGAGACTGGTGCTGATGATTATTTACCGAAACCATTTGAACCAAAAGAATTAATTCTAAGAATACAAAATATATTAAATAAAACTATTAAAACAGATCAAAAAAGGGTTATAGAATTTGAAAATGTGAAAATTGATTTGAATAAACTTTTAATATTTAAAAGTGATAAAGAATTTAAGATTAATACAACTGAAAAAACAATTTTAGAAAAAATGATTAATAACCCTGGTAAAACATTTTCTAGGGAAGATATTGGCCAATTAATTAATCTAGATAAAGAGAGATCAATAGATGTTATTATTACTCGGCTTAGAAAAAAAATTGAAATTGATCCAAAAAATCCAAAATTTTTACAGACAATAAGAGGTGCAGGATATGTTCTCTGGATTGAGTAATTACTTAAAAAAAATATTACCAAAAAGATTATTTTATAGGGCACTCCTTATTGTTGCTATTCCAGTTTTGGTTCTACAACTAGTAATTACAATTGTTTTTTTTGATAGCCTTTGGATCAAAACAAATAAAGGTATGACAAGAACTTTAGTAAATGAAATTAGTACATTTATTGAAGCCTATGGAAGTGAGCAAGAAAATAAACAAGAGTTACTAGATCTTTTTTCCATATTTTTAGATTTAAACATTGAATTCATCAATAACGAAAAATTACAAAATACAGATACCGAAAGATGGTTTAGTCCTATTGATAGAACTTTAAGAAGAGAGCTAAAATCTAAATTTAGATTAGATAAATACTGGTTTGATACAACAAGTTATAAAGAATTAATTGATTTAAGAATTAAATATGAAGATGGTTATTTTAAATTTTTATTGCCTAAAGATAGAGTTGCAAGTTCTTCAGCAAGAATATTTGCACTTTGGATCACAGTACCTGCAATTATAATGGTAATCATCTCTCTAATATTTTTAAAAAATCAAACTAGACCAATTACCAATCTTGCTCGTGCAGCTGAAAGGTTTGGTAAAGGAGAAAATATTGAAGAGTTCAAACCCTCTGGAGCACTTGAAATAAGACAAGCAGGACATGAATTTGATAAAATGAGAAAGAGAATTGAAAGACATATAAATCAAAGAACAGAAATGTTATCTGGAATAAGTCATGATTTAAGGACACCCTTAACAAGGATGAAATTACAATTAGCTTTTATAAAAGATAAAGAAACTGTGAATAAATTAACTGATGACATCAATGAAATGGAGAAAATGTTAAATGAATATTTGCAATTTACTAGCTCATCATACGTTGAAAAAGATGAAATGTTTAATCTATCTGAATTAATTTCAGAAGTTATTGAAAAATATAACAATGAAAATATTTCACAAAACTTAACACCAAGAATTTACTTAAATGGCAGGAAAAATTTAATTAATAGGTGTCTAAATAATTTAATTGATAATTCACTGAAATATGCAAATAAAGTTGAAATTAGCTTAAGTAAAAAAAATACAAACTTATTCATTATAATTGATGATGATGGTCCTGGAATACCAAAAAATGAGTATGAAAATGTATTTAAACCTTTCTATAAAATAGATAAGGGTCGGGCAGACTCTAAATCGAGTGTTGGTCTTGGCTTATCAATTTCATCAGACATTATCAAATCTCATGGGGGAAATATAATGTTAGAAAAATCGAAATTTGATGGTTTAAGAGTTAAGGTTTTCTTGCCTGTTTAACTTTTTTATTTTTTTTTTTCTCAAGTTTATTTATTCTATTTTCAAGATTTTCAAAACGTTTTGATAGTACTTCAAACTCATCTTTACTTGTAAGTTTCATTTTAAAAACAAACTCATCTCTTTTAGATTTTAAGATATTAAATAATTCAGTGGTTAAGTCTTTTGAAGACACTAATCCCTGCTCTATTAATTTAGCAAACTTATCAATTATAAATTTAGAATTTTTCATATTTAAGATATACATTATAAGTATTATTAAAAATGTTAATTAATAATTTTGACCCAGTAGCCCTAGAAATATTTTCTGTAGAAATCAGGTGGTATTCTTTAGCTTATATATTTGGAATTATATTAGGCTGGATACTGGCTAAAAAATTATTTATCCAAGACATAGAAGTTAAAAATAAATTTGATGATTATTTAACTTATTTAATTATAGGTATAATTTTAGGTGGAAGGGTTGGTTATATAATATTCTATAATTTAAGTTTTTATGTAAATAATCCAGTAGATATATTTAAAATTTGGCAAGGAGGAATGTCCTTTCATGGTGGTTTAATTGGAGTTATTTTCGCATCTATATTTTTTGCTAAAAAAAATAATCAAAACTCATTCTTATATTTGGATATTGTCGCTTTAGTAGCTCCAGTTGGATTATTTTTTGGAAGAATAGCAAACTTTATTAATTCAGAGTTGTATGGAACTATAACCAATGTACCCTGGGCAGTAACTTTTGTTCGGGTAGATAATCTTCCTAGGCATCCCTCGCAATTATATGAAGCACTATTAGAAGGATTATTTTTATTTTTATTATTAATTTATTTTAAAAACAAATTTTTAAATAAACCTGGTGTAATTTCAGGATTATTTTTAATAATTTACTCAATCTTTAGATTTATTGTTGAATTTTATAGAGTACCAGATGAACAGCTTGGTTATATATTTTTAAACTTAACGATGGGACAAGTAGTAAGTTTAATATTTATAATATCGGGATTAATCTTATTTTATTTAAAATATGAAACTCGCTAAGACAAGTAATTTACCATTAGATCAGTTTATAAATTTAGCTCTTTACGATAAGGATAAAGGTTATTATATGAAAAAGAATCCTTTTGGTGAAGATGGTGACTTTATTACTGCTCCTAATATCACAAGATTATTTTCAGAAATAATTGCAATTTGGACAATTACTTTTTGGAAAAGTATAGACTCTCCAAAAAAATTTAATTTGCTAGAACTGGGGGCTGGAAATGGTGAAATGATGAAAGTCATAGATGAGACACTTATAAATTTTCCCGAATGTTACAATGCCTGCAGTTTTGTAATACATGAAAAAAGTGATTTTTTAATAAATGAACAAAAAAAAAATATAAATTCTAAAAAATTTACATGGTTAAAAAACATTGAAAAAATAAACTCAAATCCAACAATTTTTTTAGCTAATGAATTCTTTGATGCCATTCCAATCAAACAATTTTTCAAAAAAAAAGATGGTTGGTTTGAAAGATTTGTAAATTTGAGTGATCCAAAAAAAGCTGAGTTTAAAGAAGAGAAGATTGATATAAAAAAAATTGAAAAACATCTTAATTTCGAAATATCAAAAAATCAGAACGTCATAGAATATTCACCAGATACATTTAAATATTTAAGAACAATTTCCGATTTAATACAAAAAAATGACGGGGGAATGTTGGTTATTGATTATGGTTATGCAGATAGCAAGATGCATGAAACTCTTCAGGCAGTAAATAATCACAAATATTCTAACATTTTAGAAAATATTGGAGACACTGATATTACTTACAATATAAACTTTCATTCTTTTGAGAAATTTATAAGTCAGTTTAAAGAAATTGATTTAATTTTTACAAATCAAAAAAAATTTTTAACAAGTATGGGTATTCTTCAAAGAGCAGACATAATCAGCAAAAATGTAGCATTTTCTAAAAAAGTAGATTTATTTTATCGAGTAAGACGTTTAATAGATGAAAAGCAAATG
>CACEEJ010000011.1 GCA_902558545.1 uncultured Pelagibacteraceae bacterium
TTTTTTTTCATTTTAAGAGATTTAGTTTCTACCAATTATTTATTGATAAATATAGTCTCTTGTAACAGGTGTAGAAGAATAATTCTTTGTTAATTGAAATTGGTATACAACTTGATCACCCCATTTAAATGCCATCTCACAACCAGCAAGATAAAATTCCCACATCCTAAAAAATCTTTCATCGAACATTTGAATTATTTTGTCTTTATTTCGAATACAATTTTCTTTCCAATGTCTTAGTGTATGTGAGTAATGAAGTCTTAAAACCTCAATATCTGCAACAATTAAGCCTGCTTTTTCAATTGGTGTTGTTACTTCACTTAAACTAGGAGTATAACCTCCTGGAAAAATATACTTAGTGATCCATGGATGTGGATCTCTTGGTGGATTAACTGATCCTATAGTATGAATTAATGATACCCCATCATCTTTTAAAAGTTTTTCAACTTGTGAAAAAAATTTTTTATAAAATTTTCTTCCTACATGTTCAAACATTCCAACACTGACTATTCTATCAAATTTTTCATTGAGCTCTCTATAATCCATTAACTTAAAGTTTAATTGATTTTCTAAATTAAGTTCTTTTGCTCTTTTCTTGCAGTAGTTAAATTGATTTTCTGAAAGTGTAATGCCTGTTACTTCACAGTTTGCACTTTTTGCAATATCTATTGCTAGAGAACCCCACCCACATCCAATATCTAAAACTTTTTGATTTGGTTTTATGTTGAGTTTTTTTATTATATGTTGAATTTTATTATTTTGAGCAGTTTCCAATGTATCTGTTTCATTTTTAAAATATGCACATGAATATTGTCTTTTAGGATCTAAAAACAAGTCATAAAGATCATCCGAAATATCATAGTGATGAGAGACATTCATCTTAGATTTTTTTATAAAATTAAAATTAGTTAAATATCTATAAGAACCTCTTAATCTATTAAGTAAATAACTAAAAAAATTTAAGTCTCCTCTTCCAAAGTTCATCAAAGAAAGATCCAAGAAATCAGTTAATGTTCCATTTTCAATAGTTATTTCTCCATCTGTGTATGCTTCACCAAAATATAAATCTGGATGAAATAGTAACTTATAATGAAGATTTTTATTTAAAATTTTAACTTTTATAGGGTTTTCACTTTTTGGATTTCCAATAATGTAACTTTTTGAATTAGCGTCAACTAATATAAATCCGTCTTTTTTAAAAACATTATTTAAAAATCTAGCTAATTGCATTTATGCCGCCTTAGTGTTTTTTAATGAAAAATTAAATTTTTCTAAATTATTGATTAAATCCGTTTCATCTTTAGAATTTAAAATACTAAGTGGTGGTAAAAGATTTTTATAATATATTTCTTTTTTACTAAAGTATGTGTGTAAACCTGAAATCAAATTATATTTTTCAAATTCAGCTCTTACCTCACAAAGGTTTTGGTTTACTGTCTGATCATGTCCACCAATAAAATCATCATATACTTTTCTTGCCAGTGAAGAAGTAGCATTACATGTAGCTGTAATAATTCCTGAACAACCTAATTGAAGCCCTTTGAATAATTTGGACTCTGATCCAGGTAAAACTGAAAAATTATCAATCTTTAAGTTTTCAAAAAGATTGTAAGAACTATCTTTTACTCCAATAATATTTTTTGGATATTTTTTTACTAACTCTTCAATACACTCAATACTGAACTTGTAACCACAGAGTTTTTCAAAATTATATAATACTATTTCACAATCAGAAATTACCTCTATTATTTTGCTATAAAATTCTATTACCTCTTTATCTCCATATTTATAGTAAGCAGGCGGCATAATTAAGAATCTATTAAAACCTAAAGATTTAGAAACTCTCATAAAATTAATTGTTTCACCTAAAGAATTTAAACCAGTACCAATAATAAACTTTTCTTTGTACTTGCTTGAAGTCAGATGATTTAACAAATTAATTTTTTCAGAGACAGGTATAAGTTGAGCTTGTCCTGTGCTTCCAAATATGGCTGCTCCATGACACCCATTATCAATTACCATTTCTGCGTGCAGAATGGTTTTTTTAATATCAAGCGTCAAATCGTCATTTAAGATCGACATTGAGGCCGCATAAATGCCTTTAATTTTACTCATTGTAAAAATTTATATAAAAATATTAATTAGTAAAGTTTATAAATTAACCATGAAAATATTAGCTATTCAAAACAGAATGGGCATAGGTGATACGGTAATTTTTCTACCTTTTATTAAAACTATTTCAAAAAAATTTGGAGTACCTGTTAGTTTGTTGGTCAAAGAAAATTCAAAAGCTAATGAGTTTCTTTATCAAACAAATTATATAGATGAAATAATTCACTTGGAAAGAGACAATAAATTAAATCAAAAACATGATGGTTTTAAAGGATTTTTTAAATTAGCAAGTGATATAAAAAAATATAATTTTGATAAGGTTTTTATATTTAATTCTTCATTGAGATATAATTTAATTTCTAGATTGGCACATATTAAAGAAATTTTTCAATATCCTTTATTTGAAAAAAAAAATCAACACATCACAGACTCAGCTAAAAATTTAATCAAAAAATATTTAGACTTGGAAACCATAGAAAATCCTGAAATTCAAATTGATGATGATTTAGTTAAAGAGTCAGCAATAAAATTTAATATAAAAAATGATGAACTTAATATTTTATTAGGTATAGGTGGTTCAGGTCCAACAAAAAGAATACCATCAAAAACTTTTCTAAATGTAATGGAAAAATTAGTAAATTCAAAAAAATGTAGATTTTTTTTAGCTACAGGTAAAAATGAAGATGAGCAAAAAATTTTAATGGAAATATATAATACAAAATTTAAAGAAAAGTGTGTTGCTTTAGATAATCTTAATATACGAGAAACTCTACCAATCATTAAAAATTGTAATATTGCAATTTGTAATGATACAGGTTTCTCACATCTGTCATCAGCATTAGGAATTAAAACAATTAAATTAATGGCAGATACGCCATTAGTTTATGGTTCATACAGCACACAGATGTACCCGATAATTCCTGATGGAGAAAAAACGGTAACTTATCATACCAATGGAAAAGATAAAATTAATCCAGATAAGATTTACGAAAAACTATTATCAATAATTAATTAAGAAATATCTTTAAGAACTATTTCTTTAGCTTCATTTACTATAGCTGACAATCTTGAAGTTTCTGGCGAGATATCAGGGTGGATTTTTTTTTGAATTTTTTGGTAAGCTTTGTTAAGTGCCTCTTTAGTTGGTTTTTTGTTAATATTTAAATTTAAAATTTTATATGCCTCAGATACTGACAATGATGAAGAATTATTATTTTGATATTGATTAAAAGAAAATCTTCCAGAATTTCTTAAAGTTTGAATAAGCCTATAAAGAGAAAGCAATTGTATCAATGATAAACCTTTAAGTTTAACTAAGGCAAGACTTGCAAGAGTTAATGGCAATGTAAGTAAAAATTTTCCACCAATAGCAAATAAAACTGCTAATAAGGCCAATAATAAAATTGTTATCAGCCTTACTCCTTTCGACATTTTTTTTGGAGAAATATTTGACCACCATCTTAATAAAAAATATAAGATTATCAAAATTACTAGTGTATAAATTATAAAATTCATAAAAATCTTAGTCTAATGAAAATACCACAACTTAAAAAAAAATTAGAGATAAAATCTTGTCACAATATTGATTGGGAAGACAATTACAGCTGGATTCATCAAGATAATATTTTAGAAGTCCTTAAAGATAAAAGTAAGTTAGATCCTGAGGTAAAAAATTATTTAGAAGATGAAAATGCTTACACAGAACATCATTTAAAAGATACAAAATATATCCAAAAAAAATTATTTGATGAGATTAAAGCAAGAATTAAATTAGATGATGAATCTTTGCCCTATAAAGATCACACCTATGAGTATTGGACAAAAACTACAACAACAGGAAATTATTCCATAAAACTTAGAAAAAAAATTGGTTCAGAAAATATTGAGGAAATATGGAATGGAGATAAAGAAAAAGAGAAGCTCAAAACTGAATATTTTGGAGTTGGAGATTTAGAAGTAAGTAATAATGATAAATATCTAGGATATTCTTTAGATCTTAAGGGTTCTGAGTATTACACAATTTATTTAAGAGATATAAAAACAAACAAAATTATTTCAAAAGAAATTACAGAAACATCCGGAGGAATAACATTTAGTTTAGATGATAAGTTTATTTTTTATTCTAAACTTGATGAAAATCATAGGGCAAGAACAATATATAGACACAAAATAGGAGATTTTGATAATGAGGATGAGTTAATATTTGAGGAGAAAAGTGAAGCTTTTACAGTGGGAATTGGAAAAAGCTCAGATGAAAAATATTATTTCATAAATACTTCTGACCATAATACTTCAGAGCAATATTACTTTAAATCAGATGAATTAAATCCATCTCCAAAACTTATTATTAAAAGAGAAAGAGGTGTTCTGTATTCTGTTAATTCATGGGAAGGTAAATTTTATAATCATACAAATAAAAATGCTGAAGACTTTAAAATTGATATTTGTGACAATTTAGAAAATCAAAATTGGCAAACATATATTCCAGCAAAAGATGAAGTTTTAATTGGTGGATTAACATTCCTTAAAAATTGGATTATTCGTGGTGAAACATCAGATGCACTAGATAAATTATTTGTTAAAAATATTTCTACAAATATAGAAGAAGAATTAATTTTTTCTGATGAAACTGTTTATGTTCCAGGAATAAGCTTAACTCAAAAAGATAGAAATACTGATGAAGTTCATTTAGGATATTCATCACCTAAAACTCCCTCTAGAGTATTTAAATATAATTTAGCAACAAAATCTAAAGAACTTGTTAAAGAACAAGAGATCCCATCTGGTCATAATAAAGATGACTATATTGTTGAGAGAGTTGAGTTTAAATCTCATGACGGAAGAATGGTTCCATTAACAATTACTAGACACAAAAAAACAAAAATTGATGGGTCTGCAAATGTTTTATTGTATGGATATGGGTCTTATGGAAATTCTATGTCCCCAAGTTTTTCTTCTACAAGACTAAGTCTTATAAATAGAGATATAATTTGGGCCACAGCTCATATCAGAGGTGGTATGGAAAAAGGTATGAAATGGTGGAAAGAGGGAAAATTAACAAACAAAAAAAACACTTTTGAAGATTATATTTACGCAGCAAAATATTTGATCGAAAAAAATTATACGTCAAAAGGAAATATTATTGGAATGGGTGGATCAGCTGGAGGATTATTAATGGGAGCTGTTGTCAATCAATCTCCTGAATTATTTTTAGGAATTATTATGGCTGTTCCTTTTGTAGATTCTTTAACAACTAATCTAGATCATTCTTTACCTTTAACTGTTGGAGAATTTGACGAATTTGGAAATGCAAAAGAGAATAAAGAACACTTTGATTATATTTTTTCATATGCACCCTACAACAATATTAAAAAAATGGATTATCCACATATTTTTATTACAACAAGTTTAAGTGATAATAGAGTTTTATTTGATGAACCTGCAAAGTTCACAGCAAAACTTAGAGACTATAAAACAGATAATAATTTGCTTCTCCTGAAAACCGAAATGAATGCTGGTCATGGTGGAAAATCAGGAAGAGATGGCGCAATAGAAGAAATTGCTATTGACTATGCATTTGCATTAAAAATTTCAAAAAAAATTTAATACACTTTAAATCTTGAAAAAAACAAATTAATTCCCATATACACTCAGTAAGTTGCCTAATGGGGCTTACATAAATAAACTTGCTTAACAAAGGAGGATATTATGACAAGTAAGGATCTATCTATATTTAACTCACTTAGACCTTTTTCAATTGGTTTTGATGACATGTTCGACCAATTTGAAAATATGTTGGGAAATGGGAATTTGACGATGCAGTCAAATTATCCACCATACAACATCCGAAAGACAGGTAAAGACAACTATGCAATTGAAGTAGCATTGGCTGGCTTTAGCAAAAAAGACGTTGAGGTTGAGTTCGAGGACAATTTATTAACAGTAAGAACAAAACAAGTTAATAAGTCTGAGGACAGTGATGTTAATGGAGAAATTATTCATAAAGGTATTTCTCAAAGACAATTTGCAAGATCATTCACTATTGCTGATGATGTAAAAGTTAATGGTGCTGAACTTAAAGATGGTCTTTTAACAATATCTTGTGAAAGAATAATTCCAGAACATAAAAAAAAGAAGCTTATTGAAATTAAATAAGTCTTAAACCTTGCTTGTGGGGATTTCTCCCCACAAGTTTAAATTAGTTATTTCTTTGCCATTATAGCATTCAAAGCAAATGCTAATAATCCAGCAGGTATAAGTCCAGTTGTTAACAGTAGTTTTAAACTTATTCCAAAATCTGGAATATTTTTCACAAAGTCTGGTAACAATGACATCCCAATTCCAAAAGACAAAGAAAGAGCTAAGATTAATAAATTTCTTTGATCCATTTCTGCCCTTGAAATCAATTTAATACCAGCAGCTACAATCATACCAAACATAATGATTGCTGCTCCACCAATCACAGACTCTGGCATTGCAGCGATTATTCCACCTAATTTTGGAAATAATCCCATTAGAACCAAAACTATTCCTGCAATAGTTCCAACGTGCCTACTTACAACACCTGTAAACGCAACTAGTCCAGCATTTTGTGAATAGGATGTATTTGGCATCGCATTAAATATTGCACCAAATGCAGTACCAACACCATCTGCCATAATTCCACCTGATATTTCTTTATCCGTTGCTTCTCGTTTAGCACCACCCATTGTCGTAGCACTTATATCTCCAATTGTTTCAATTGTTGTAACAACTGACATAAACAACATTAGAATTATTGCACCAGGTACAAAATCAATTCCATATTGAAGTGGCATTGGAAACGCAAACCATGCTGCAGATGCAATTTTGCCGTAGTTAACCATTCCTAATGCTGCTGCAACAATAAAGCCAGCTACTATTCCAATCAAAATTGAGGCTGCAGAAGCCATTCCTTTACCTCTAAGATTAAAAAAAATAGCAACTATGAACACTGAAGCGGCAACCGTTAAATGATTTGCATTTGCAAAAATTTCAGGTTTATTGTTCATTAACCATCCACCTCCACCAGCATACATAAAACCAACTTTAAGCAAACTAAATCCAATCATTAGTACAACTATACCAGTAACTAATGGTGGGAATAGATGTCTTATTGGTTTTAAAACTTTTCCAATAAAAATTTGAAAAATTCCTCCAATGAACGCTGCTGTAAATACCGCACCTAATCCTGCTGCTTTAAATGGTAGCATGATTGGTATAAACGCAAAACTTGTTCCTTGAACAATAGGAAGTCTTGCACCAATTTCTTTGTATCCAACTGTTTGGATAATTGTTGCAACTCCCGCAACAAACAAAGCCATTTGTATCAAAAATATTTTTTGTTCAGGCGTTTGACCAAAAACTCCAGCCACAATTATAGGAACAGTTATATTACCAGCAAACATTGCTAGTACGTGCTGAATTCCTAAAGGTATGGATTTATTTAATGGAAGTTTTTTATCCGGACTGTTTGTAGAGCCCGCTTTTGTTTTTCTTGAAGCCATATAACCTCCGTCGTTAACTAAATAGACGTTACATTATTGGCTATGAATTAATATAAAAAAACTGATTAGTTTAGAACAACTCCACTTTAAATAGTAAAAAAAACCTATAATGAGCAGATTTATTTTAATTAATAAATTTAAAAGCAACCGTTTGAAACAAAACCCACAACTATATTTTCTGAATTTATTTCAAACCTACGTTCACATGGAACAAGGTATTTTTTACTATTATAAACTAGCTCAAAATTCCCTTTAGCATTTTTAAAGTCTTCGTCTGGTTTTCCAAGCTCCATCTGAAGTTCACTGGCTGATTTCCCAAGAAATTTACTTAATTTTTCATTTTCCTTTTCAACAATAGCATCTGTTTTATCTTTAACGGTTTGGCAGCCTGAAAAAAAAATTAATATAATTACAAGACTTATTAAATATTTTAATTTTGACATAAGTTTAAATTAACATTTTTTATTTCATAAATTATTAACTTTTAAGTTGTATAAATAATTTATTTCTTATTACTTTTAAGTTTAATTATAGTAACAATTGTGTTCTTTATTTGATGGTTCAAGCGTATGAATGAAAAAGCCCTAGAAAAGATACTAAATATATTTTTAAAAGAAGTTTTACCTTTAACTGAACAAGGTGTTGCTAAAGGTAGTAAAATATTTGGTGCCGCAATAATTAAAAAAGAAGATTTATCTCTTGTAGTTGCAGAAACAAACAATGAAATAGAAAATCCATTGTGGCATGGTGAGATGCATACTCTTAAAAAATTTTATGAATTAGATGCAAATACAAGACCAAAAGAAAAAGACTGCATGTTCTTAAGTTCACATGAGCCTTGTAGTATGTGTTTGAGTGCAATCACATTTTCTGGATTTGATAATTTTTATTATTTGTTTCCGTATACTGCCACAAATAATGAATTTAATATTCCACACGATTTAAATATACTCAAAGAAGTATTTAAAATTAATGATGGAGAATATAATAAAGAAAATTCCTATTGGAAAAGTCAAAATATAAACTTACTTATTGAAAATTTACCTACTTCAAAAAAAGAAAATATTTTAAAACAATTAGACGAAATTAAAAAAAAATATCAAACTTTATCAAATCAATATCAGGAAAATAAGTATGGAAATTCTATACCATTAAATTAAGAAATGAATACAAACCTTAAAATTTCAAATGTAACTAAAATATATCCTGGGTGTGTTGCAAACGACAATGTTTCACTCGAATTTAATAGTGGTAAAATTTATGCTCTTCTTGGAGAAAATGGTGCTGGAAAATCTACACTAGTTAAAATTCTATCAGGCGTCATCATTCCTGATGAAGGTGAAATTTATTTAAATGAAAATAATCTAAAGCTCAATTCACCATCAGATGCAAAAAAAAATGATATTGGAATGGTATTCCAGCATTTTAATCTTTTTGAAACTTTGTCCGTATTTGAAAACTTAATAATAGACTCAGATGAACAAAGGGAAAGTTTAAGAGAAAAAATTGATACAATTATGAAAAAATATAATTTTTCAATTGATCTTGATATTCCTGTTCTAAATCTATCAGCAGGTCAAAAACAGAAAGTGGAAATAATAAGATGCCTAATAAGGAGTCCAAAAGTTTTAATTATGGATGAACCAACATCTGTATTAACAGAACAAGAAACGAGTGAGTTATTCTTATCTTTAAAAAAATTTTCAGAAGAAGGAATTTTAATTATTTATATTACACATAAACTAAAGGAAGTTATGCAGCTTTGTGATGAAGTTGCTGTAATGAGAAGAGGAAAGTTAGTTTCTGTAAGTGAAATAAAGAACGAAAATATTGAGTCACTTGCTAACAAAATGGTGGGTCAGAATTTAAAAACAATTAAGAAAAAAATAGCAAAAACTTCATCAGATCAATTGATTAAAATAACGAATCTTAATTTTACAAGTGAAGATCCTTTTGAAACAAATTTAATAGATATTAATTTTTCTGTTAATCGAGGGGAGTGTTTAGGAATTGCTGGTATATCAGGAAATGGACAAAGTGAATTATTTCAAGTATTAAGTGGTGAAATTATTTCAGAAAAAAACTCTATAGAATTTAATAAAAATTATATAGGAGATTTAAATCCTCAAGAAAGAAGAGAATATTTGATGGCTTTTTCTCCAGAGGATAGGCTTGAGCAAGCTGCAATCCCACAAATGAAAATTTTTGAAAATGTGGCTTTAAATAATTTTAAATCGTCAAATTTTTTTAATAATGGATTAATAAACGAAAACAAAATTAAAGAGCATTCCAAAAAAATAATTTCAGATTTTAGTGTTAATACGGACAACATTGAATTAAAAAGCCAATTTTTATCAGGAGGTAATCTTCAAAAATTAATTATTGGAAGAGAATTAATAACTTCTCCAGATTTATTAATTTGTTTTAATCCAACTTGGGGTCTAGATGTTGGAGCAATAAATTATATCCACGAAACTTTGATTAAAATCAATGAACAAAATAAATCAATTATATTAATATCTACAGACACTGATGAGTTATTAAAACTAAGTGATAAAATTTCAGTAATTCATAGAGGAAAATTGT
Organism: uncultured Pelagibacteraceae bacterium; assembly: GCA_902558545.1. GTDB lineage: Bacteria > Pseudomonadota > Alphaproteobacteria > Pelagibacterales > Pelagibacteraceae > Pelagibacter. Next base: position 10,224 of record CACEEJ010000011.1, read on the forward strand.
CAAAAATTATGAATACTGAAGAAGTTACCTCTGAAAAACTTGGGATACTAATGGGAGGAGCAAATTGATTAAAATCGTAAAAAGAGACCAACCATCAAGAGCTATTTTTTTCTTTACACCTGTGTTAGCTATTTTTCTAACATTAGTAGCGGGAGGTTTGATTTTTTTTATTTTAGGTTTTAAACCATTTGAAGCTCTTAAATTTTTTTTCATAGTTCCAATTGCAGATAAATATGGTTTCAGTGAATTACTATTAAAAGCTACACCTCTTTGTTTAATAGCAATCGGTTTATCTTTTTGTTTTAAAAGTAATAACTGGAATATTGGAGCCGAAGGACAATTAACTTTCGGGGCCATAGTTTCTGGAGGAGTTGCATTATTGTTTTATGAGCAAGAAGGTTTTTATATTCTTCCAATAGTAATTTTAGCTGGTGCAATCGGTGGTATGCTGTATGCGTCAATACCCGCTATCTTAAAAACTTACTTTAATACAAATGAAATATTAGTAAGTCTTATGTTGGTATATGTTTCAAAATTAATTTTGGACTATCTTGTTGTTGGCCCTTGGAGCAATCCAGAGGGATTTAATTTTCCTGAAACCAGACAGTTCAGTGACTCTGCTAAACTTCCGTTATTATTTGAAGGACTAAGAATTCACGCAGGAATATTTTTAGCTTTAGCTGCAGTGGTTATCAGTTGGTTTGTTTTTTATAAAACGTATTTAGGGTTCCAAATGAAAGTTTCAGGTTTTAGTTTAAAGACAGCAAAATATGCCGGATACAAAGGTAAAAAAATGATCATACTCGTTTTTTTAATAAGTGGTGCTTGCGCAGGTTTAGCTGGAGTTGGAGAAATAACTGGACCTATTGGACAGCTTCATAGAGAAATTTCTCCAGATTATGGTTTTACTGCTATAATTGTAGCTTTTTTAGGTCGTTTACATCCTGTTGGTATCATCTTTGCGTCTCTAGTTGTTGCAATAACTTATCTGGGTGCTGAAACAGCTCAAATATTTATGCAAATACCTAAATATACTGGTCAGGTTTTTCAAGGAATGATTTTATTTTTTCTTCTTGCATCAGATTATTTACTTTTTTTCAAATTTAAATTTATAGGTTCAAAAAAATGATCATCGATATAAATTTTATTGGACTGATAATTGCATCAATCATGGCCTCTGCTGTTCCTTTGATCTTAGCGTCTTGTGGTGAATTGATTACAGAAAGGTCTGGAGTTTTAAACCTTGGTGTTGAAGGAATGATGATCATTGGTGCTATTTCGGGTTTCGCATTAATGACTGTTACAGGAAGTTTAATTATTGCAATTTTTGGGGCAATGTTAGCTGGAGTTTTAATTTCGACTATTTTTGCATTCCTTACTCAAACATTGATCACAAATCATGTTGCTACTGGTTTGGCGCTTACTATATTTGGAATTGGTATTTCTGCGATGATAGGAAAAAATTTTGTAGGTATTCCTGGAAAAGAGTTTCCTGTTTTGTTTGAAGGTTTTAAAGACACAATACCACTTTTGGGTCCAATATTATTTGGACATTCAATTGTTTTTTATTTTGCTTTTGCCCTTCCCTTTATAACTAGCTATTTTTTAAAAAAAACAAAAATTGGATTAATTGTAAGAGCTGTAGGTGACTCACCTGAGTCTGCATCTAATCAAGGGATAAATGTTAGGTTAGTTCGTTACGCTTGTATACTTTATGGAGGCGCAATGAGTGGACTTGCTGGTGCATATTTATCCATGATTTATACTCCTCAATGGATTGAAAATATGACAGGTGGAAGAGGTTGGATCGCATTGGCTCTGGTGGTTTTCTCAACGTGGAACCCAATTAAAATTTTAATTGGTGCTATGATTTTTGGTGGATTAACAATAATTCAATTTCATATGCAGGCTATTGGAGTAAGAATACCTGTACAATTTTTAACAGCTCTACCCTACATTGTTACAATAATAGTTTTGGTTGTAATTTCTCGTGATAGTAGAAAAATAAGGCTAAGTACTCCTAGTTCTCTGGGGAAATCTTTCTATAAAGACAATTAATTGTAAAATAATTATTTTTTTTTAGATAATTTAATCTAAATTTAATCTTATTAAAAAATCAAAAGGGGAAATAAATTTATGCATAAATTTTTTATTCGTTCTTTCGTCTCTTCTTTAGTTTTATTATTTACGTTTACTGTGGCTGCAATTGCAAAAGATGTAAAAGCAGCATTTGTTTATATTGGCCCAACTGGTGACCATGGATGGACATATCAACATGATGTAGGTAGAAAAGCTGTTGAAGCTGCCGGATTTAAAACAACTTACGTAGAAGGTGTTCCAGAAAGTGCTGATGCTGAGAGAGTTCTTAGACAATTAGCTAATTCTGGTCATGATGTTATCTTTACAACTAGTTTTGGATATATGAATCCAACTAATAAAGTTGCAAAAGAGTTTCCAAATGTAAAATTTGAACATGCTACTGGATATAAAAGAGAACATCCAAATGTTTCTACATACGCAGCTAGATTCTACGAAGGTAGAACAATCTTAGGAACAATCGCTGGAACTATGACAAAATCAAATGTTATTGGTTATGTGGCATCCTTTCCAATTCCTGAAGTTATCAGGGGTATCAATTCATTTACTTTAGCGGCTCAAAAAGTTAATCCAAATATTAAGACTAAAATTGTTTGGGCTTTCACTTGGTACGATCCAGGTAAAGAAGCAGAGGCAGCAAAAGCTTTAATCGATCAAGGTGCAGATGTAATTGCTCAGCATACAGATAGTACTGCCATTGTTCAAATGGCTGAAAAAGCTGGAGTATATGCTTTTGGACAAGCAAGTGATATGGACAAGTTTGCTCCTAAAGCTGTACTGACTTCAGTTGAAAACAATTGGGGCCCATATTACGTTGACAGAGTTAAAGCTGTAGCGAACGGTACATGGAGCCAAAAAGATACTTGGCATGGTATTGGAGACGGTATGGTGGTGATATCAGATTTAGATTCACAAATGCCAGCTGACTTAAGATCAAAAGTTAAAAAACTTCAAGCAGATTTAGCATCTGGTAAAGTTCATTCTTTCACAGGACCAATTTATGACCAGAAAGGTAATTTAATGGTAGCAGAAGGAAAAACTGCAGATGATGGGATGCTTGCAGGAATGATGACTTACGTTAAAGGTGTTGAAGGAGATATACCTAAGTAATCAGTTTTCATTTAAAAATTTTAAAAGGCCGGTTTTTTAACTGGCCTTTTTTATGTCTGATGTTTTTTTTTGATTTCTTCAATCCTTAATTCTTCATAAATTTCGAAGGGCTGTACTATCCAAGGATTATCAGGAAGTCTATTTGCACAGAAGTCTGGTTCAAATGTTGATTTCTTTTTTTTAAATAATGTTGCGGTTTTAATATCTTCTATTTTATCTTTAATGGGTTCGTATTTTTTTAACCAATCTATACTTTTGTTAAAAGTGATTCCTGTGTCAGATAAATCATCACATAAAAGTATTTTTCCACCCATATTGGGTGCGATCGAACTCATTTCTCTTGAAAACACAATATCACCTTGCTCATCCTCTACTCCCTTACCACTGTAAGACTCAACTGCAAGATACGCACATTTTAATTTAAAAATTCTACTTAAAACATCTATCATCGGCGCTGCTCCACGCATGATGCCAATTAGTATGGTTGGTTTATATCCGCTCTCATCAATTTGGATTGCAAGCTTCTCAACAGTTTTGTTGTACTCGTCCCAGCTGACAATCATTTTTTCAGACATAATTTTTTATATCTATTTATTTAAATAATAAAACTAAAACTGCAAGAACGATAAGTGCAATTATTGAGGATATTAAAATATACAACCTATGAATGTTTCTTCCTCTTAAATTAAAATAATGTCTTGCTACACCAGAAATAACAGCAATCGCACACAATATTAACCAATTATATTGATGATAAACTAAAAAGCTCGAATGCCCAGAAAGCATTATAAACAAAACTAAAAAAGTGGAATAATTATTATGAATTGATCTCTGTTTAGCTGCTAGAGACAGACTCATATCAAATTTTTCACCTCTTTCACTACTACTAATTATGTTCATTTGATTGGGTATAATTACTGTAAAAACATTACCAAACATATTAGTACCAATGATTAATCCAACACTTAAAATTGCAAATTTCGGTCCAAATAATTTTGTAAGTCCAAATGAAACAACTGCTAACAAAATTATTCCTAAGGATATAAATAAAATATTATTCTCAATTAATTTTGATTTACATAAAAGATCATAAATAAACCAAGCTACAATCAATGATAAAAGTGAGATAATAATTGCATAACTAGGAGGCATTAAAAGAACACGCTTATCAACCATTAATACTCCAGCGTTATAATAGTAAATTACAACTAAGAGCAACATTCCTGTTACAAAAGTTAAGTAACTTTGCCACTTAAAGATTACTAATCTATTTAAGTAATCTTGAGGTGGAGATGTTTTTAACCTTGAAAGTTTATAAAAAAAACCAGAATGCATCAGATATCCTTCACCATCGATATCATCACTTGTTATATTTTTATTTAAATTATTATCTAAGTAATTAAATAAAAAACTATTACCTACCCATAATATTGCAAATAATACATGGCCCCATCTTAAAATAACTTCTAACCATTTTATTGTATAAGGTAAAAATTCCATCAATATTTAATTTTATCTACTTTTTTATCCCAAATTTCAAATGCTTTTAAAGCTTCATCTCTAAGCATTTGTACCATTTTAATTTTTCTATCATCAATTTTTTTTGGAATTTCTGTATAAATAAACGAGTCATCGAAATCTATATTTTTTGCGTCCTCTCTTGTGTTTGCATAATATATTTTATCTAACCTTGACCAATAAATTGCTGAAAGACACATCGGGCAAGGTTCACAAGATGTATAAATCTCACATCCAGAAAGATCAAAAGTATTTAAATTTTTACAGGCTTCTCGAATTGCTACTATTTCTCCATGAGCAGTTGGATCATTTGAAGAAGTAACTTTATTTGAACCCTCAGCAATAATCTTATCATCCCTAACTATAACGCTTCCAAAAGGACCACCAACAGTATTCGCGCTATTTATTGAAAGTTCAATGGCTTTTGCCATAAATTTTTTTTTGTCTTCCATTTAATTTTTTATTTTATTTTTAATTTTGTTAATACTCATTAAAATTCTTTCAGGTGTTGCTGGTGCATTAAGTTCTGGTGCAAACTGATAATTTCCAATTGAAGCAACTGCATCTTTAATTGCATAAAAAACACTCATTGCCAGCATCAAAGGAGGTTCACCAGTTGTTTTTGCTTTATTAACAACTTTTTCATTATTTAATCCTTCTTTAAAAATTTCTACATTAAATTTTTTTGGAATATCACTTACTGCAGGTATTTTGTAAGTCGATGGAGAAAAAGTTGTAATCTGACCATCTGATTTCCACTTCAATTCCTCTATTGTAAGCCAACCTTGTCCTTGTACAAAACCACCCTCTATCTGACCTAGTTCTAACGCTGGATTTATTGGTTTACCGGCATCATGCAAGATATCTACTCTTTCCAGTATATTTTCACCCGTCAATGTATCTACAGTTACTTCCGAAACAGCTGCTCCATAACAAAAGTAATAAAAAGGTCTACCTCTAAATTTTTTTTTATCAAAATTAATTTTTGGTGTTGAATAGAAGCCTGATGATGAAAGAGAAATTCTATTTAAGTATGCCTCTTGAATTATGCTTTTAAATTCAAATTGTCTATTTCCAAATATTATATATTGATCTTTATAGACTGCCTCTTGATTATAGATCTTATATTTTTTCTTAATAAATTTTTCTAAATTTAATTTAATCTTTGCTACTGCATTTAATGCTGCAGCACCATTAAGATCAGTTGTTGAAGAAGCGGCACTAGCTGAAGTATTTGGAACCTTGGCTGTATTTGTTGATGAAATATGAACTAAACTATAGGGTAGTCCTAAAGAATTAGCCACTATTTGAGCTATCTTTGTGTGTGTACCCTGACCCATTTCAATACCCCCGTGATTTAAATAAACACTACCGTCTGTATAAATGTGAACTAAAGCTCCAGCTTGATTTAAATGAATTGTTGTAAAAGAAATGCCAAATTTTAACGGTGTAATAGCTATACCCTTCTTTTTAAATCTATTTTTTTCATTAAATTTTCTTATATCAGAATATCTTTTCTTATAATTAGATTTATTTTCTAAATTTTTAAATATTTCGTTAATAACGTTATCTTCAATTTTCATCCCATAATGAGTTACATTTCGTTTATCTTTTTGATAAAAATTTTTCTTTCTGACTTCTATAGGATCTTTTTTTAAATACCTTGATATATTATCTATAATATTTTCTATAGCCATCATCCCTTGATTTCCACCGAAGCCTCTGAATGCAGTTGAAGTTGGAATATTTGTCTTGCATAGATTATTTATTACCTCAATATCTGGAATATAATATGCATTATCTATATGAAGCAAAGCTCTCTCATTTATTGCAGCTGATAAATCAGGTGACATTCCGCAATTTGAGGATAAGTTTATTTTTAATCCTTCAATAATACCTTCATCATTAAAACCAACTTCGTATTCAGATAAAAATTCATGTCTTTTACCAGTCAATATTATATCATCATCTCTATCTAATCTTAGTTTGACTGGCTGCCCTGATTTTTTTGCCAACAACGCACAAATACACGCTGTCATAAAATTTGTTTCCTTTCCTCCAAACCCACCTCCAATTCTTCTGACTTCAACATTTATTGAATTACTTTTTTGATTAAACATTTTTGCAATTAATTGTTGCGTTTCCGATGGATGTTGCGTTGAACTATAGACTAAAAAATTATCATCTTCTTTTGGAATAACAAAAGCTGCTTGACCCTCTAAATAAAAGTGCTCTTGACTTCCGGTTGTAAAATTTCCTTTTAAATTATTTTTTGAATTTTTTATTTTTTTAGAAGGGTTACCTTTTTTAACTTTTCTAGGTTTAAATAAAAATTGCTTCTTATTTAAAGCTTCTTTAATTGTAATAACAGGTTTTAAATCTTTATAAGTAACTTTAGCTTTTAATACTGCCTTTCTGGCAAGTTCTGTAGTTGTAGCAGCTACAGCGAATAATGGCTGACCAAAAAACTCTACTTTTTTTTCTGGAAAGATTGGATCACCTTCGAAAACAGGACCTACGTCATTCCTACCAGGGATATCTGTTTGAGTAACTACCGATATAACTCCTTCACTTTTTTTTACTTCATTTAGGTCTATATTTTTGATTATTGCATGGGCTTTTTTACTTAAACCAATAGCGCCATAAATTGTATTTTTTGGCTCATTAATATCATCGGTATACTCTGCATATCCACTGACATGCTTATAGGCACTATCATGTGGTCTTATTTCTTCAATATAGTTCTCTTTGCTCATTTAATTTACTCTTGATAACTTATTAGAATTTATTTCTACGAAACATTTCATCAATAAATTTTTTGCTATCTCTAGTCTATATTCTTTACTAGCTCTCATGTCTCCAATAGGACTTAAATCTTTTTCTAAATATTTTTTTGCTTGATCAAAAGTATTGATGCTAAGAGGCTTATTTTTAAGAATTTCCTCACATGCTTTAGCTCTTTTTGGTACAGCAGCCATACCTCCATATGCAATATAAACCTCTTTAATTTTATTATTATTAATCTCAAAATTAAAAGATCCACAAACAGATGAAATATCATCATCAAATCTTTTTGAGATCTTAAATGCCTTAAAAATATTTTTCTTAAATAATGGTATTTTAATTGAGTGTATAAATTCATTGTTTTTTAATTTAGTTTTTCTGTAATCAAGAAAAAAATTATTTAAAGGTAATACTTTTCTTTTATTAAAACTTTCAATTAAAACCTCTGCATTTAAGGATAGTAGAATTGGTAATGAATCTCCTATTGGAGATGCAGTTGCAATATTGCCACCTATAGTTCCCACATTCCTAATTTGAACAGAGCCATATCTCTTAAGAACCGAATAAAAATCTGGATAATGCTTTTTAATTTCTTTTTCAAATTTTATTAAAGGTGTAGCGGAACCAACTACTAAATAATTTTTACTTACTTTGATAAAATCTAATTCATTAATTTCTTTTAAATCAATTATAAATGGAATTTTTTTTCTCTCTTTTGTAACTTTTAAAGATAAGTCAGTACCTCCAGCAAGAAAACTAAAATTAGAATGTTTTTTAATTATACTTTTTAAATCTTTAATATTTTTTGGTGAAAAATAAATTTTATCATCTTTTTTAATATAAATATTTTTTGGTTTAATTTTTTTTAATTGCTGAATAATTTTATTTTTATTTTTAGAAAATTGATCATTTTTATTTATTTTATTTAAACTTTTTGCAGCATCAATTATGGGTCTGTAACCAGTACAACGACATAAATTACCGGATATAGAATCTGATATTAATTCATTATTAAGATTTTTATTATTTTTAAACATTGAAAATAACGACATAACAAATCCTGGTGTGCAGAAACCACATTGAGAGCCATGAAATTTCACCATTGCATCTTGCACAGGATGAAGTTGTCCATTTTTAGAAACTAAATCTTCCACAATTATAAGTTGTTTACCATTCAGTGTTGGGACAAACGAAATACAAGAATTAATTGCTTTATATTCAATTTTATTATCAACTAATTCACCTAAAACAATTGTACATGCGCCACAACCACCTTCTGAACATCCCTCTTTAGTTCCAGTCTTTTTTAATTCAGTTCTAATATAATTAAGTAACGTTTGATTTGGATCAGGATTTTTGATTACTATAAGCTTGTCATTTAATAGAAATTTAACAGAACTCGATATCACTTAACTACCTCTATAAGTAGAATAACTCCAAGGTGAAACAAGTAAAGGAACATGATAATGCTGTGAGGGATCTGAAATACCAAATCTTATAACAACATCATCCAAGAATGGTACATCACTAGCTGAAGATATATTTTTAAAATAGTCACCAATATGAAAAATTAATTCATATTTACCCTTAATGAAAACATCTCCCTCTGCTAATGGTGAATTAGCTCTACCATCATCATTGAGTTTTGTTGACGTTAATTTTTTTCGTTCTGAATTATTAATATAAAACAACTCAACGAGGATACCTTTGCCAGGTTTACCAGAATACACATCTAAAACATGAGTTGTGAGCTTTGTCATAAAATTATAGTATCATTTAATTTCAAACTTAAATTTTTAAAAGTTATATGAGAACAATAGATAACATTAACGATCTTAACAAGTCTGATTTTTTGTCTATATTTGGTAATGTTTTTGAAAAAACTGAGTCAGTTGCTATGGAAGCTTTTGAGTTAAAACCATTTAAAAACTTTGAAGATATTATGTTTAAAATGCTTGATATTTATGAAAATTACGAAAAAAATAAAATTTTAGAGATTTTAAATGCTCATCCTGAGCTTGCTGTAGCAAAAAGAATGACCTCTGAATCTATATCGGAACAAGCCTCTGCAAAATTAAACCAATGTTCTAATGATGAATATGAAGAATTTAAAAAATTAAATTCAGAATATAAAAAAAAGTTTAATTTTCCTTTTATAATTGCCGTAAAAGGCAAAGATAAAAATGAAATTTTGAATAATTTTAGACAAAGAATACAAAGTGATGTAGAAAGTGAATTCCTTGAAGCGAAAAAACAAGTAAAAAAAATCGCAACCTTTCGTTTAAATGAAATAAATAAAAAATGAAAAAATTTATAAGTGCAAAAATGATTAACTTAGCGGATCCAAGAATTGGATCTAAAGTAATTTTTAAGACTGATGATTTTTTTGCGGCTGTTCACAGAATATTAAACATTGAAACTCCAGTTTTTAAAGATGGACTATTTGACAAACACGGTAAATGGATGGATGGATGGGAAACAAGGAGAAGAAGATCAAAAGGTTTTGATTATTTAATTTTAAAACTTGGCAAACCTGGAAAGATATTTGATATAGACATTGACACCACACATTTCAATGGAAATCAGCCCACACATGCTTCTTTAGAGGGTTGCTTAAGTAAAACAAAGCCTAATAAGAAAACAAAATGGATTTCTTTACTGGGCAAAAAAAAACTTGGACCAAGTCGAAACCATAGCTTCAAATCAAACAACAAGTCTGTTTTTAATTATATAAAACTAAACATTTTTCCAGATGGTGGAGTTGCAAGACTCAGACTTTATGGAAAAATTGAAATGGAGAAAAACTTTTTAAATAATAAAACTATCAACCTTACATCTGTTTTAAATGGCGCTTCAATTATTGGTTGTAATAATGAACATTTCGGCAGGGCTGAAAATATCATAGCACCTGGTAAAGGGAAAAATATGGGAGATGGTTGGGAAACAAGAAGAAGTAGAGGAAAAAACTTTGATTGGCTTATAGTAAAATTTGGAAAACCAGGATTAATAAAAAAACTAGAGATAGATACCCATCATTTTAAAGGAAACTATCCGGATAGTTGTTCAATTCAAACTGCAAGCATTTCAAAAGATCTTTCCAATAAATCAATTGTCAATAATTCAAAAAATTGGAAGTTTATTTTAAATAAGTCAAAACTGTCAGCTCATAAGAAACATATTTTTAAAAAATTCTTAATTAAGAGAAGTAAGGAAAATTATCTTAGAATTAATATCTATCCAGACGGTGGAATTTCAAGAATAAGGGCATTTGGAAATTTTGTGAAATGAAAATAATAAAAGCAAAAAAAATTACTAAAAAAAATTTTTCTGAATTTGGTCAATTAATAGATACGTCTAAAAAAAATCCTATAAATATTAATGATGGGTATGCAAAAAGATTTGATAATTTGATAAACGTAGATGCATCTAAAAACAAAGGGAAAGCAATTGTTAGTATTTTTAAAGCAAAAAAAAGAAGGTTTCCTATGAAAATTGATATGATGGAAAAACATCCTTTAGGAAGCCAAGCCTTTATACCAATGGAAGATACAAAATTTTTAGTATTTGTAGCACCAAAAGGAGATAAACCAGATGTAAATAAAATCCAATCCTTTTTAGTCCCAAAACAAACTGGGGTTAATTACAATGCTGGTATTTGGCACTTTCCGTTGATTTCTATGAAAAATATGAATTTTCTAATTGTTGATAGAAAAGGAAAAGGAAACAATCTTGTTATTTATAAATTTAAAAAAGATAAAATTATTTTGAAAAAATGAAAAAAAAATACCCAAGAGATTTGGTGGGATATGGTTCCAAAAAAGTTAAGGTAAAGTGGCCTGGTAATGCTAAGTTGGCTTTGCAATTTGTGCTTAATTACGAGGAGGGAGCAGAAAATTGTACTCTTCATGGTGATAAAACTTCAGAAGTATTTTTATCAGAAATTATAGGAGCAAAACCAATTAAAGGTCGACACTTAAATATGGAATCAATTTATGAATATGGATCAAGAAGAGGGTTTTGGAGAATTCATGATCTATTTAATAAAAAGAAAATTCCACTTACTATTTTTGGAGTTGGTATGGCATTGGAAAGAAATAAAGAAGTTTGTTTGGCTATAAAAAAAGCAAATTATGAAGTTGCAAGTCATGGGTGGAGATGGATTGACTATCAAAATGTATCAAAGAAAAAAGAAAAGAATGATATGGAGCTTGCAGTCAAATCTATAAAAAAGATTTTTGGTAATCAACCTGCTGGTTGGTACACAGGTAGGTGTAGCGAAAATACTTTAGATTTAGTAATTGATAATGGTAGTTTTTTATACTGTAGCGATACATACAGTGATGATCTTCCTTACTGGATAAAAAAAGGTAATAAAAAACAACTAATGGTTCCTTACACCCTTGATAACAATGATATGAGGTTTGCAACCAATCAAGGATTTAATTCGGGTGAACAATTTTATAATTATTTAAAAGATAGTTTCGATGCCCTTTATGAGGAAGGAAAAAATTCACCAAAGATGATGTCGGTTGGCTTGCATTGTAGATTAATTGGAAGACCTGGTAGAATACAGTCTCTTAAAAAATTTTTAAATTACATCACAAAATTTAAAGATATTTGGATCTGCAAAAGAGTAGATATAGCTAAACATTGGATAAAAAATTATAGTTAAAATTTTTATTATTGTTCCGCAGCTATAGAAGTATAGTGAGCAACCGCATCTATTTCCTCATCAGTTAGTATACCCTCCATTGCGGGCATTACTCCTATACCGTTTCTAACTGCCATTATAAGTCTTTGAATATCAGGTCTAATTTCATTTAAATTTGGACCAACCATTGCATTCGATCCAGCATCTGAAAGCATATGGCATGCTGCACAATTTCCATCCCCCAGAAAAACTTCTTTTCCCTTATTAAACATTTCATCAGCATTAACGTGGGTTAATGATAAAAATATCAAAAATAATAATGTATTAAAGAAATTTAAAAATAATTTTTTCACATAAATTTGGTATCATAATTAAAAATATTTAAAAAGGAGAATTATGAAAGCTTATTGGGTTGCAAATTATACTGAAATAAAAGACGACGAAAGACTTAAAAAATATGCCGTTAAAGCAAAAGAAGCGGTTGAAAAATATTCTGGAAAAATAATAGCGAGAAGTGCAAATAATGTAACATTAGAAGGTAGGGAAATGGTTAGAGTAGCGCTTGCAGAATTTCCAGATATTGAAACAGCAAAAAATTGTTACAATTCCGAAGAGTATGTTGAAGCTAGAAAGCATTTGGAAAATAATGCTACTAGAGAACACATAATTTTTGAGGGAATGTAAGTTAATAAAGGCTTAATACTGAATAGGTTCGGGATCTATACTTCTCCATAAATACCAAGTCGCTACAGAACAGTAAGGAGAAAACTTTTTTTTTAAATATTTCACGTAACTTTCAGGTGGAAGATATTTTTTATTAAAATTTTTTGAAATAGCTCTTAACAAACCAATATCTTGGATTGGCCAAATATTAGGACGATTATAAGTAAATAACAAAATCATTTCTGCTGACCATCTTCCAATTTGTCTTAATTGAGAAAGATAAATTATGGCATCCTCATCAGACATTTTTGAAATAAGTCTTGGATTAAACTCTTTACTTAATATTTTTTTGGCTAAACTTTTTATTCCTTTTACTTTCTGTCTACTTAGACCACAACTTTTGAGTTGAATAGTTGATAACTTACTTACTGTTTTTGCATTAATTTTATTTTTACATTTTTTCTTAAATTTTAAAAAAACTGAATTAGCAGCAGCAACGCTAATTTGTTGACCAATTATACTTTTACATAGAGAGAAGAAAACATCTTTTCTTGATGTTAGAACAGTTTCTGAAGGAGATTTATATTTTTTAATCAAAGAAGACATGGTTTTGTCTTTTTGAGATAAATATTTTTTTGCTTTATTCCAATATAATGGCGTTTTACTCATGACGTGAAACAGATAGCTTTTTTTTCAAATACATCTCTCTTCTAAATATAATAATAGATGAAACAATAACCAATAAAGAACCTAATAAAGTTTTAGAAGTTGGTATTTCATTCCAAATAAAATATCCAAAAATTATTGCAAATACTAATCCAAGATATTTTAAGGGGGAAACTAAACTTACTTCTGAATATTTGTAAGATTGTGATAACCATAAATTAGCAAGACCACCTAATATACCGACCATAGATAGCAAAAATAAATCAATTAAACTTGGTAAAATCCATCCCTGATAGAAAGATAGAAAACTTAAAAGCATTATTGAGAATGAAAAGAAAAAACTAATTAACCAGGCAGGTTCAGTTGATGATAATTTTCTTATAGCAATAGCAACGTAAGATAGACCTAAGCAAAAAATTATTGGATAAATATAATATAAATTTAAAGAGCTAAAACCTGGTTCGGTTATGAAAATTATACCAACAAATCCCACTAGGACCGCTAACCATCGATAAATACCAACTTTTTCTTTTAATAAAAAAATTGAAAATATTGTTATAAATATTGGTGCTGCAAAAGATATACTTACAACTGTTGCCAAAGGTAAATTTCTTAATGCTACAAATATAGAAACCAAAGCAATTAATCCTGCTAAACATCTTTTAAAATGAAGAAATGGTCTCGTTGTTTTGTAAAAATCTAAATATCTATCTTTAGGAATAAGAAATAAAATAGGAATTATTCCACAAAATCCTCTGAAAAATAATACTTGCCCAACAGGATAATCCTCAGACCATTTAACAATCACATCCATAAGTGAAAATGCACATACCGATATGAACATGTAAAAAAAGCCTAATTGATTTTTTGATAGCATATGATTAACTTTAGATTAATTAAGTTAATTATCAATGGAAATAGCAATTTTAGGATTAGGATGTTTTTGGGGACCAGAAATTAAGTTTAGTAAACTTGATGGAGTTATAAAAACAGAAGTAGGTTATTGTGGAGGTCATAATGCTGAAACCAATTACAAAGAAGTATGCACAGGCACAACAAATCATGCAGAAGTAGTAAAATTAGATTTTGATCCTAAAGTAATATCTTACGAGAAAATTCTTGAATATTTTTTTGAAATTCATGATCCAACAACTTTAAATTCTCAAGGACCAGATTTTGGAACCCAATATAGAAGTGAAATATTTTATTTAAATGATCAGCAAAAAATTACTGCTGAAAAAATAATAGAAAAAGAAAACGTCAAATTATCAGGAAAAGTAGTAACAAAAACTTCTCTAGTTAAAAATTATTGCCCAGCTGAAGAGTATCATCAAAGATATTTAGAAAAAAGATAAAATGTCTTTAGTTGATACAAGTTGGTTAGAAAATAATATTGATAAAGTAAAAATTATTGATTGCTCATGGCATATGCCTCAAACTCAAAGAGACGGTTTTGAAGAATATACAGAGGAACATATTCCAAATGCTATTTTTTTTGATTTAGATAAAAATTCCAAATTAGATACTGATTTACCACATATGCTTACCGATACTAAATCTTGGGAAAAAATAATGAGCAATATGGGTATAGAAAATAATGATCGAATAGTAGTTTACGATAACTCTGATGTTATTAGTTCTTGTAGATGTTGGTACAATTTAATTTATTATGGACATGACCCTAAGCTAGTTCATGTTCTAGATGGTGGATTAAAAAAATGGAAAAAAGAAAGTAAATCTACAGATAACAAAAAAGTGATCACTCAAACATCTAAGTATACATGTAAAGAAAATAAAGAACTTGTTAAAAATAAAAATCAAATAGATGAAAATATTGATACAGGTAAATTTAATGTTGTTGATGCAAGAAGTAGAGAAAGATTTGAAGGCAAAGTTGCTGAACCAAGGAAAGGTCTTAGAAGTGGTTCAATAAAAAATTCTTTTTGCCTACCCTTTTCTGAATTAGTAAACGAAGACCATACTTTCGTTAGTAAAGATAAAATAATGGAAAAATTTAAGTCCTTTAAATTTGAGCATGATAAAAATCTAGTATTTTCATGTGGTTCTGGAGTAACTGCAAGTGTATTGGCACTAGCTTATTCTTTAATAAATGCTAAATATATGCCGACAATTTACGATGGCTCTTGGGCTGAATACGGAAAAAATTAACTTATGAAAACATCTACAAAAATAACAAGTATAGTAATCATATTTTTCTTAATTATTGCAACAGTGATCATTGGAAGAACAATGATAGGAAATCATTTCAAAAAAAAATTTAGTAAAAGACCGCCTCCTGGAATAATAATAACTACTACTCAAGAAAGAGTTTTTGAAAATATTGTTAGTACCTATGGGACTGCAACTCCAATTCAAACACAATCATTTAAAATTGAAAAATATGAAATATTAAAACCTATAAAATTTAATCAAAAAGTTAAAAAGGGTGAAGTAATTGCTGAGCTTAAAAATCGAAAAGTAATTGCTCAATTTGATGGTGTTATTGGAAAAAGAGAATTTTCGGAAGATATAGAGGTTTCAAAATCTTCAATATTAATTAATCTTGAAGATACTAGCTCAATATATTGTGATGTAGACATACCTGAAATTTTTGTACCATTTATAAAGGTTGGTCTGCCAGTTGATATTAAATTTTCTGGATATAAAAATAAAATTTATAAAGGTGAAGTAGACTCTTTTGCTAGCAGGATAAGTGAAGATACAAGAGCTTTAGCAACAAGAATTAAGATGGATAATTCATCAGGTGAGATATTACCTGGCTCATTTTTAGAAATATCAATTAAATATGATGTAAGAAATGGCTTAAGTGCTCCTGACACTAGTACAATTGTCGAGGGTGAAAATGTTTTTATTTATAAAGTAGATGAAAAAAATAAAGTAATGAAAACAAAAGTAACCATTGGTGATAGATACTTAGGCTTTGTAGAAATATTAGATGGATTAAATAATGGAGATAAAATTGTTGCAGAAGGAACAAAAAAAGTAAGACCAAATTTAACAATCAGACCTATAGAGAAAGGTGCTAAAAAAAAACAAGGAAATTCTAGCTGGGGTAAAAAAGATAAATCAAAAAAAGCTGAAGAAAAAAAAGGTAAATTTGATTGGTTGAAAAATATTTTTAAAAAATCAGATAAAGAGAAAAAATAATTAAATGTATATAACTGAAGTTAGCATCAAACGACCTGTGGTAGCTTGGGTTATGTCTTTAATATTAATTATTTTTGGTATTTTTGTTTTTTTAGAATTACCAGTAAGAGAACTTCCTGATGGTATACAGCCTCCAGTAGTTCAAGTTCAAACCGACTATAAATCTGCGTCAGCCGAAATTGTTGATGAAGAAATCACTCAAAAATTAGAAGATGTAATTGGTGGAGCTGAGGGTATCAAAAATATTGACTCGAGTTCTCTAAATGGAAGAAGTAGAATTAATATTCAATTCAACACTGACATTGATTTAGATGATGCTGCTAATGATATTAGGGAAAGAGTTGCAAGGGTTGTAGATAATTTACCAAGTGAATCAAACCCTCCACAAATTTTAAAACAGGCAGCAGGTTTTACAACAACAATGTGGGTAGGCTTATCATCTCCAACTTGGAATGATTTAGATCTTGGAGATTATGCTGAAAGATATCTAATAGATGCATTCTCAAGTGTACCAAACGTAGGTCGAATTTTAGTTGGTGGATTAAGAGAGCTAAGCGTTAGAGTTTGGATAGATCCAATAAAATTAGCTGCAAATGATCTTACAATTCAAGAAGTTGAAAGAGCTCTTAGAAATGAGAATATAAATCTTCCAGCTGGAACCTTAGAAGCTAATAACAAAGACTTAACTTTAAACATTGATAAATCTTATTCTAAAATTGATACAATTAAACAATTGCCACTTAAGAAAAATAAAGAAAAAGTTATCATTTTATCAGATGTGGCTAATATAGAGTTTGGACCTGTTTCAGAAAAAACTTTATTTAAAGCACAAAGAAAAAATGCAGTAAATTTAAAAACTGTTGGTATTGGTATTTATGCTAAAAGTGGTGCATCAACGGTAGAGCTTTCTAAACAAATAAAAACTAAAATCAAAGAACTTAACAAATCCTTACCTGATGGATTAAAGTTAGAAATAGCATTTAACAGAGCAACCTACATTGGTGCTGCAATAGAAGAAGTATATAAAAGTTTAGTAATTGCATTTGTATTAGTTGTTTTAATTATTTATCTTTTTTTAGGCAACCTTAAAGCAGTAATAGTTCCTGCAGTTGCTTTACCAGTTAGTCTTATTGGATCATTTCTAGGGTTATATATATTTGATCTATCAATTAATATTTTCGTATTACTAAGTTTCATTCTAGCAATTGGTATAATCACTGATGACTCTGTGATCATGACTGATGCAATTTATACAAGAATTGAAAACGGTGAAACACCATTGGTAGCTGCATACAAGGGTTCTAAACAAATTACATTTGCAATTATTGCAACGACTTTAATTCTAATAGCGGTATTTTTGCCTTTAATTTTTATTAAAGGAATATCAGGAACTTTATTCAAAGAAACAGCAATAGCCTTATCTTTTTCAATAGTTGTATCTTCTTTTGTAGCATTAACATTATCTCCAATGCTAGGAAGTAAATTTTTAAACAAAAAAGAAAAAATTAATTTCTTTGTAAGAAAATTCAACAATGGATTCAAATCTTTCACTGGATTTTATGTAAACTCTCTTAAATATTGGGTAAATAAACAAAAAACTATTTCAATATTTATAATTTTAATTATTGCTGCTTCAGCTTATTTGTTTAGTTTTTCTAAAAAAGAATTGATACCAGTTGAAGATAGGGGTGCTTATTTAATTATTGGATCGACTGATGAAGGAAGTTCATTTGAATACACCCAAGAAAAAGCTCAAATAATTGAAGGAAGAATATTAAGATTATTACAGGCAGAAGACAGTCCATATGCAAGACTAATAATGAGAGTTCCTGGTTTTGGAAGATCTGCAACGTCTTATAACAGTTTTATAATTATTGCATTACTTGATGAGTGGAAAAATAGAGAAAAAGGTAGTCAACAAATCCTCAGAGAAGCTATCGGACAAGTTGTTTCCGTACCTGAAACTTTCGCTTTTCCAATTTCTCCACAATCAATAAGAGTATCTAGTTATAATAAGCCTGTTCAAATGGTCATATATGGATCTAGCTATGAAGAATTAGAAGAAATTCAAAATAGTGTCTTGAGAGAATTAAGAAAAAATAGAAATATGTCTAGAATTGAAAGTGATTATACAAAAAATAAACCTGAGGTTAAATTAATCACTAATAAAAACAGAGCAAATGATTTGGGAGTTTCTACTGAAAATATAGGTAGAACTCTAGAAACTCTTTATGGAGGAAAAAGAGTAACAACTTTTAGTAAAGAAGGAAGAGAATACCCAATTATTTTACAACAATATTTAGCAGACAGAAGAGATAAAGATGGGCTGTCAAAAATTTTTGTTAGATCTGAAACAACTGGTAAACTTGTATCTGTTGCAAGTTTAGTTGAGTTTAAAGAGAAAGGCACTGCTGAAGCGCTTCCAAGATACAATCGTCAAAGAGCAGTTACAATTTCTGCTGCGCTTGCAGAAGATTACACTCTAACAGAGGCCATAAAATACCTGGAAGATGTGATGATTAGAGTTGCTCCTCAAAATCAAATCACTTGGAAAGGAAAATCTGAAGAGTTAAAAGAAACAACAAATGAAATATACTTAATTTTTGCTCTTGCTTTGTTAACAGCCTATTTAGTAATGGCAGCAACATTTAACTCTTTTGTTCATCCATTTATTATTATTTTAACAGTTCCACTAGCTGTATTTGGTGGCTTAGTATTTATTTTATTTTTAAATAGTTCAGTAAATATTTTCTCTCAAATCGCTTTAATTATACTGATTGGTATATCCACAAAGAATAGTATTTTGATTGTAGACTACACAAACCAAATAAGAACTACTGGTGTTAAAATTCAGGAAGCTATAATTAAAGCTTGCCAACTTAGAATTCGACCAATCATAATGACATCACTTAGTACAATGATAGCAATGCTTCCATTAGTTATTGGAAATATTGGCCCAGGAGCAGGCGAAGGCTCTAGATTAGCTGTGGGTTCTACAATTTTAGGAGGAATGATTATTTCAACCTTCTTTACTTTATATGTAACTCCAACAATGTATTTAGCTCTTGCAAAAAATACTAAGCGAATTGATGCAGTTGATATTGAATTAAAAAAACAGCTAAATTAAAAAATAATATATTTTGACGTTGATAAAGAATTTTTACATTCTGATAATTGTTGCTTATAAATATTTGATTGTTTCTCCACTCTCTTGGCTAGATTAATTACTTTTTTATTTTTTTTATAATTTTTATAGTTACCCCACCCTTCATGATAAGCAATATACTGCTTGAAGGCATCTTTTTTTGAAACTTTTAAAATTTTTTCAGTTTTATTAGTATACCAACCAATAAAATCTACACTGTCTTTGAATCTTGTCCTAACAGCAAGCTTATTCCCAGTTTCTTCTTTATATTGTTTCCATGTTCCTTTTACAGCCTGTGAATACCCAAAAGAACTTGATGGTCTCTTATAAGGCACCACTTTAAATAACTTTTGTCTTGGGGGTTTTGCAAATCTATTAAAACTGGATTCCATTTTTATAATAGCAAGTTGCAAATAAACTGGTGTGCCCCATTTTTTTTCGGTTTTTTTTGCATGTTTATACCAAAGATACCTTTCATCGAATATTGAGCAACTATTTGATGTATTTTTTGGAACAGACGAGCATCCTGTAATAAAAATTATTGAAATAAATAAATAACTAATTTTTAAAATTTTCATTGTTTTTAAAAAAATAAAATAGAATTATAG
>CACEEJ010000012.1 GCA_902558545.1 uncultured Pelagibacteraceae bacterium
AAATAATAGATGATACAAAAAAGGTAACTTTGTTATCTGCTTCATCTATAGAAAAAGATCTTAAATCAGGTGATAAAATTAATAAAACAGAATTATCTAAATTAGTTGCTCAAAAATTAGCTAAAAAAGCTCAAGAGAAAAAAATTACGAAAATTTACTTTGATAGAGGTTCTTACAAATATCACGGTAGAATTAAAGTTTTTGCAGAAACTCTAAGAGAAAACGGAATGGAATTTTAGTCATGGAAAATTTAAAAGATAAAAAAACTGATGATATATTAGAAAAATTAGTCCACATAAATCGTATTACTAAAGTTGTTAAGGGTGGAAGAAGATTTGGATTTTCAGCGCTTGTAGTTGTTGGAAATCAAGCAGGTAAAATAGGTATAGCTCACGCAAAAGCAAAACAAGTACCTGATGCTATAAAAAAAGCAAATGAGATGGCAAGAAGAAAACTTACCCATATACCATTAAGAGAAGGCAGAACAATACATCATGACGTTAAAGCAAAAGATGGCTCGGGTAGAATAGTACTAAGAGCAGCTTCTAAGGGAACAGGTATCATTGCAGGTGGTCCTGTTAGGGCAGTTTGTGAAGTTTTAGGAGTAAAAGATATTGTTGCAAAATCTATGGGAACTTCTAATGCACACAATGTTATTAGAGCTACAATGAAAGCATTAATGAAACAAAGTTCACCAAAACAAATATCAGCAATTAGAAATAAAAAAATTTCTGAAATAATTGAAAAAAGAGGATAATGATTACTTTAAACAATAGAGAAAAAATCAATAAATCTAAAATAAGAGTTGGAAGAGGAATTGGTTCAGGTAAAGGAAAAACATCAGGAAGAGGTGTTAAAGGTCAAAAATCAAGATCTGGCGTAGCTATAAAAAGTTTTGAAGGTGGTCAAATGCCATTATACAGAAGACTTCCAAAAAGAGGTTTTAATCCAATATCAAAAGAGAGTGTAGCAATTTTAAATTTGGATAAAATTCAATCTTATATTGACAAAAAAAATATTAATCCGAATGAAGTATTAAACGCAGAATTATTAATAAAACGTAAATTAATAAATAAAAACTCCAACAAATTAAAAATTTTAGGTTCTGGTGAAGTAAAAAATAAAATTAATATTGAAGCTGACCTAGCCTCTAAATCAGCAATAGAAAAACTAGAAAAAATTGGTGGATCTATTCAACTAAAAAAATAGTTTGTTTATATGAGTGCATCATCATCAACAAATGATTTAAGAAATAGAATTATATTTACTATTTTAATTTTAGCCGTTTATAGATTTGGAACATTTGTACCTTTACCAGGTATAGACCCAGAACAATTAAAAATAATGATGGAAGGTAATCAAAAAGGATTGTTAGGTATGTTTAATGTTTTTGCAGGAGGCGCAGTTAGTAGAATGGCAATATTTGCATTAGGTATAATGCCCTACATTTCTTCTGCAATTATAGTTCAACTTTTGACTGGTGTTTCTGACTATTTTAAAAATCTAAAGGCTCAAGGTGAGACAGGCAGAGCTAAAATTACTCAAATTACTAGATATGGAACAGTGTTACTTGCAACAGTGCAAGGATATGGTTTATCTGTTGGTTTAGAGTCATCGGCTGACTTAGTGATTAATCCAGGGGCTTTTTTTAAAATAACCACTGTTACAACCATTGTTGCAGGAACAATATTTTTAATGTGGTTAGGAGAACAAATTACTCAAAGAGGTATTGGTAACGGTATATCGTTAATAATTTTTGCTGGTATTGTGGCAGAAATTCCAAGGGCTTTGGTTACAACTTTTGAATTGGGTAGAACGGGTGCAGTTTCAACATTTATGATCCTAGCTATATTTGTTCTGTTAATAGTTACAATTCTTTTTGTAGTTTTTATGGAAAGAGCATTAAGAAAAATTCTAATTAATTATCCTAAAAGACAAATGGGTAATAAAATGTATGGAGGAGAGTCATCACATTTACCTTTAAAAATAAATCAGGCTGGAGTAATTCCTGCAATTTTTGCTTCAGCACTTCTATTACTACCAATTACATTCTCAAACTTTTCATTTTCTAACAATGAAACATTTTTAAACTTGAGTTCTTATTTTACTCAAGGACAACCTCTTTACATGTTGCTGTATGCATCAGGAATAATATTTTTCACTTTTTTTTATACTTCTATAACATTCAATCCAACTGAAACTGCTGAGAATCTTAGAAAGTATGGAGGATTTGTTCCAGGAATTAGACCAGGTGAAAGTACAGCGCTATATATTGAAAACATTTCAATAAAATTAACTACTATTGGTGCCTTATATTTAACTTTAGTTTGTTTGATGCCAGAATTTTTAATTGCGAACTATCCAATACCTTTTTATTTAGGTGGAGCATCTATATTAATTGTTGTTGTAGTAGCTATCGATACTGTAACACAAATACAAACAAGATTAATGAGCTCACAATACGAACAACTAATTAAAAAAACAAAATTTGGTAAGTAAGTGAATATAATTTTATTTGGACCTCCTGGTGCTGGTAAGGGTACTCAGTCTAAATATTTAGTAAAAAAATTAAATGCTTTTCAAATTTCAACAGGCGATCTTTTAAGAGAAGAAATAAAAAAAAATTCAGATATTGGTAAAGCTATAACCAATGATATGAAGAATGGAAAATTTATAAGTGACGATATTGTTAATAAACTTATAGAAAATTTGATATTTGATCCTCAAAAAAAAAATAAATTAATCTTTGACGGATATCCTCGATCATTAAGTCAGGCTAAAAATTTAAATATGTTACTAGAAAATTCAAATCAGACTATAGATTTAATTTTATTTCTAAAGGTAGATAAAGAAACAATTCTCAAAAGGCTCGAGAAAAGAAAAAGTATAGAAGACAGGTCTGATGACGACTATGTTACTATAGTTAGAAGGTATGAGAAATACATGGAAACAACCCAACCAGTTCTAAATTTCTACTCTGAGAATCCAAATTTTAAGGAGATTGATGGAGCCTTAGAAATTGAAGAAATAACAAGGAAAATAGACACTTTTATCAATGTATAAGACGTTGACTTTGATTAATCTTCTTATATAAAAGGCACAATTTATCACAAAAATTATGGCTCGTATCGCAGGTATAAACATTCCACAGAATAAGCTCGTTCATATAGGTTTAACTTATATTTATGGAATTGGTGATAAATTCTCTCAAAAAATTTGTTCATCTTTAGAAATACCAAGAGCTAAAAGAGTAAATGAATTAACAGATGAAGAGATTTTAAAGATTAGAGAATTCATTGATCAAAATTTTAAGGTAGAAGGTGATCTAAGAAGAGATTATTCATTGAGCATTAAAAGATTAATTGATTTAGCTTGTTACAGGGGAACAAGACATAGAAAAAAATTACCTGTTCGAGGACAAAGAACTAGATGTAATGCAAGGACGAGAAAAGGTAAAGCAATCGCTATTGCTGGAAAAAAATTAACACCAACTAAAAAATAGTCATGGCTAAAACTGATAAGGTTGAGAATAAAGATCAGAAAGTAGAAAAGTCTACTAAGAAAAGTGTAAAAAGTTCTTACTCAAAAAAAAAGAAAGTTAAAAAAAATATTTTAAATGGAATTGCATATGTGCAATCAACATTTAATAATACAATCATCTCTATTGCTGATACAAATGGAAATGTAATTTCTTGGGCATCTGCTGGACAAAAAGGTTTTAAGGGATCAAGAAAATCTACTCCTTACGCTGCACAGATAGCAGCTGATGCAGCAGCTTCGAAAGCTCTTGAGTACGGAATGAAAACTTTATCCGTTGAAGTTAAAGGACCTGGATCAGGAAGAGAAACAGCTTTAAGAGCATTGCAAGCTAGAGGATTTAAGATTTTGTCAATCAAAGACACTACGCCTATGCCTCATAATGGAACTAGACCACCAAAGAAAAGGAGAGTTTAATGGAAGTCGAAAATGTTAATGTAAAAAATTGGAAGTCATTAATTAAGCCATCTAAATTAGATGTTCAAATAAGTGATGACTTAACACATGCAAAAATTGTAGCTGAGCCTTTAGAAAAAGGCTATGGATTAACTTTAGGAAATTCACTAAGAAGAATTTTATTATCATCTATAAGAGGTGCTGCTGTAACATCCATTCAAATTGATGGAGTTTTACATGAATTCACTTCAATAAAAGGTGTTAGAGAAGATGTGACCGATATCGTTTTAAACGTAAAATCTTTAGCATTAAAAAGTAATTCTGAGGGTACAAAAAAATTAATTTTAGACGCAAAAGGACCAGGAGAAATTAAAGCTTCAGATATAGCTCCAGTTGCAGATGTTGAGATTTTAAATCCTGATTTAGTTATTTGTAATCTAGATGAAAATACTACTTTTCATATGGAGATGAATGTCAATACAGGTAAAGGATATGTTCCTGCAGAGCTAAATAAACCTGAAGAGCCACCATTAGGCCTTATTGCTATAGACTCACTTTATAGTCCAGTTAAAAAAGTTTCATATTCAGTAAGTACAGCTAGAGAAGGTAAAGCATTAGATTATGATAAATTAATAATGGAAGTTGAAACTAATGGATCAATTTCTGCTGAAGATGCTGTAGCTTATTCAGCTAGAATTTTCCAAGATCAACTTAAAATGTTTATAAACTTTGATGAGCCAGTTGAAGCTCCAGTAAAAGAAGTTTCTACTGAACCTGAATTTAACAAAAACCTACTAAGAAAAGTAGATGAGTTAGAGTTATCAGTTAGATCAATGAACTGCTTAAAAAATGATAATATTATTTATATCGGTGACCTAGTTCAAAAATCTGAAGGTGAAATGTTGAGAACACCTAATTTTGGAAGAAAATCATTAAATGAAATTAAAGAAGTTTTAACAGGTATGTCCCTATATTTAGGAATGGAAATTCCTAACTGGCCACCAGACAACATTGCAGAAATGTCTAAGAAATTGGAGGAAGCAATTTAATGAGACATGGTTTGGCAAATAAGAAGTTAAACAGAACATCAGAGCACAGAAAAGCTCTACTTAAAAATATGCTTAACTCTTTAATTAAATATGAGCAGATTAAAACCACCTTGCCAAAAGCTAAATTTCTAAAACCTCAAGCAGATAAAATAATAACATTAGGAAAAAAAGAAACTTTGCAAACAACCAAAATGTTAGTTTCTAAACTGCAAGATATTAAATCAGCTAATAAAGTAAAAAAAACACTTTCAAAAAGATATCAAAATAGAAAAGGTGGTTACACAAGAATAATTAAAGCTGGATTTAGATATGGAGATAATGCTCCAATGGCAATAATTGAATTTGTTGACAGAGATGTTGAAGCAAAAAAAGTTGATAAACCAAAAAAAGATACAACAAAAGAAACTCCTAAAACAGAAGAGAAAAAACAAGCTACAGCTTAAATCTTAAATCATGAAAAAATCTTACATCGTTGATTCAACGTGTAATGAAATGCGTTTGGACAGATGGTTAAGATTAAAAATTGGAAAAATTCCACAAGGTCTAGTCGAGAAATATTTAAGAACAGGAAAAATAAAGATTAATAAAAAGAAAGCAAAAAGTTCTTTTAAAGTAAAAACAAAAGATGAGATAAATTTATTTAATATTAAATTTAAGGAATCAATTCAGCAAAAAAAAATTAAGTTTTCGCCTTCAAAAGAAATTATCAAATCAAATGAAGATCAAATTATTGACAATAATGATAATTTTGTAGTTTTAAATAAAGCTTCAGGCATATCTGTTCAAGGTGGAACTAAATCAAAAAAAAATCTAGTTGATATTTTTGCTAAAAGTGAATTTTTTGAAGGAACAAAACCGTATTCTGTTCATAGATTAGATAAAGATACTTCTGGAGTTTTCATTATGGCAAAAAACCGAGAGAGCGCTCAATTACTTACATCTTTATTTAGACTAAGAAAAGTACACAAAACTTATTTGGCTATTTGTCAAGGCGAAATAAATAAAAAATCTGGTGTATGGGATGATGATTTAATTAGGTACGATGGTGATAAAAAAATAATTGAAAAAGCAAAAACAATTTTCACAGTTATTGATAAAAATTCTGAAGCAAGTTTATTAGAGTTAAAACCTATTACTGGACGAAAACATCAGTTAAGGAAACAATTATATGCAATTGGTAATCCTATATTTGGAGATACAAAATATAAATTATCAAATTCTAATAAAGGAATTAACAAAAATTTAATGTTACATTCATATCAAATTAAATTTAAGATTAATGACATCAAACATACTTATTCAGCATTGTTACCTGATTATTTTAAAAAACTTTTAAAATCTAAAAGGCTTAGATTTCCAAATTTGAAATAAAGTTTTTAATTAATACATCACTTAGATTTGAGTAATCTTGATCTAAAATATTTTTTAAATTTGTTACTCCTTTATTTGAAATACCACAGGGTATAATTTTTTTATAATTTTCTAAATCATTATTTATATTTATTGCAAAACCATGATAGGCAATCCATTTGCTTACTCTTATACCTATTGCAGCAATTTTTTTAACTTCATTATTATATTTATGCCATATACCTATATTGTTTTTATCTGGAAAAGTTTCTATTTTATAAAATTTTAAAGTTTGAATTATTGTTTCTTCAATAGTTGTTATAAATTTTCTGATATCCTTTTTTTTTCTTAAATCTAGAACAAAATAACAAATTAATTGACCGGGTCCATGATGGGTAATTTTACCACCTCTATTTGTTTCTAATATTTTGATAGATTTATCAATAATTTCATTTTCTTTATAGGAAGTTCCTGCTGTAAAAACTTCATTATGCTCCAAAGTCCAAATTAATTCTCGATCATTATTTTCATATAAATCCTTTAATCTTGACTCTAGTATATTAATAGCATCAAAATAATTTACGGGTTTTATTGACTTTTTGATCTCTATGTTCATTTATAATTTGTATTATCTTAATTATGTATTAATAGTGCAAATCTAAATTATAGGTAGATTTATGTCTTTAACTAAAAAAACTAAAGATAAAAAAGTAAATTTTGAATTTAATAAAGAATACATAAGAGTTGTTACTAGCAAAATAGCTAACAATGACGCTCAATTTATTACCAATTCATTTAATGAAATGCACCCTGCTGATGCTGCAGATATTATCGAACACCTTAGCGAAGGAGATAGAGAAAGTTTAATTAAATTAAATAATTTCAATATTGATCCAGAGGTTTTTGTTGAATTAAATGAGTCTATTCAATCAGAAATTATTACATATTTATCTTCAGAATCTATAGTAAGTATTTTAAAAGGTTTAGAGTCGGACGATGCTATATCTATATTAGAAAATGTTCCTGAAGAGGATAAAAATGCAATTCTTAGCTCTTTACCACCAAAAGATAGATTTGCTCTTCTAGAGAGCTTAAGCTATCCAGAGGATACTGCTGCCAGACTTATGCAGCGTGAATTTACTGCTATACCTAGCAATTGGTCTGTAGGTCAAACAATTGATTATTTAAGAGAAAACAAAGATTTACCAGAGGAGTTTTTAGAAATTTTTATTGTTAATGAGGATTTTAAACCAATAGGTACTGTTCCGTCATCTAGAGTTTTAACTACACCTCGTGATACTAAAATGGCAACCATTATGTCAGAGTCGCAATTATTAATCCCTGTTGAAATGGATAAAGAGGAAGTTGCCAACTTATTTGAAAATTACAATTTGAATTCAGCTGCCGTTGTAGACAAAAACAATAAATTAGTTGGGATGATTATGAATGATGATGTTTTAACAGTCTTGAAAGAGGAGGCAGAAGAGGATGCTTTAAGATTAGCAGGGGTAGGAGATGAAGAAATTACTGATGGAGTTGTAAAAAAAACAAAGAGAAGATTCAATTGGCTTTTGCTTAATTTATTTACTGCCTTTCTAGCCACATGGTGCATAAGTTTATTTGGTGCAACAATCGAACAAATGGTAGTATTAGCTTTCTTGATGCCTATTGTAGCTTCAATGGGTGGAAATGCTGGCATGCAAACACTTGCAGTTACAGTAAGAACTATAGCCACAAATGATTTAACTCAAAATAACTTTTCATCAAATGTATTTAAAGAATTTTCTATTGGTATTTTAAATGGAATTATATTTGCAGTTATAAGTGCTTTTATTGTTCAGATTTGGTTTCAAGATAGTATCCTTTCATTGATTATAGCAATATCAATGGTACTAACAATGATCATAGCTGGATTATTTGGTATATTAGTTCCTTTTACCTTAAAAAAAATAAATATAGACCCAGCGATTGCTTCTAGTGTTTTTGTGACAACAATTACAGATGTAATTGGTTTTGTTTCTTTTTTAGGTGTTGGAGCGTATTTTTTATAAAATTACAGGTTATCAATCAATCTTACATTATTTAAATAATAAGCAATAAATAACCTTGAATGTTTATTTGTATTTGAAATTTTTAAATTTTTTATATTTCTTAGCTCTAAATAATCAATTTTAATTTTATGATTATTTTTTAATTCTTTTTTTTTAAGATCTAAAAAGCTTCTAATATCTTTCTTATTTTTAATATATTTTTTAATAATTACTAGTTTTTCATAAATTTTAGCTGCCATGACTAAATTAGGCTTCTTTAAAAGAAAGTTTCTTGATGAAAGTGCTACATTATTCCTATCACGAATTGTTTTACAAGGGATGACCTTAGTTTTAAATGTTCGTTCTAGTTGTTTTTTTACTAAATAAAATTGTTGAAAATCTTTTTCTCCCATAAATATTTTTTGAGGGTTTATAATTTTAGTTAGTTTATTCATTACATCTAAAACACCTTCAAAATGACCTTTTCTAAATTTTGCACACAAAATTTTATCTTTTTTCAGTAATCTAATTTCAGATTTTTTTTTATCTTTGTATATGTCTTTAAATTTAGGAATATAAACAAAATCAACTTTTTTGCTTTTTTTCAGAATTTTTAAATCTTTCTTTATATTTCGTGGATAAGATTTTAAATCTTTTTTGTTATTAAATTGCTTAGGATTAACAAAAATACTTACAATTGTTTTTTTACAAAGTTTATTTGATTTATTTATCAGTGATAAATGACCTTTATGTATTCCACCCATAGTAGGAACAAAGCCCAAGTCATTAAATGGCCTTAAAGATTCAAATAATGATGTATTGTTTAATAATATTTTCATTTGTATAAAAATATTTAATAAGTAAAACATTTAAATGATTAAACAAGCAATTATTCCTTTAGCTGGACTTGGAACTCGTTTACTACCTTTAACGAGTGTTTTTGCTAAAGAGCTTCTACCTATTAATGGAAAACCTGGAATTGAATATATTCTTGATGAATGTATTGAAGCAGGTATTAAAGAAATTGTATTTATTATCTCCACTAAAAAAATAATGATAAAAAAATATTTTTATAGCGATCAGTTTTATAAAAATATTATAAAAAAAAAGAAAGATGCTAGAATAATTAATGAATATAAAAAGTTACTTAAATATAAAAAAAAAATTAAGTTTGTATTTCAAAATATTCCAAAGGGCACAGGTGATGCTGTCCTTAAAACTCAAAAATATATTAAAAATAAATATTTTTTAATGTTGTTACCCGATGATCTAATAATTAAAAAAAATTGTTCTAAGTCAATGATTAAAGTTCATAAAAAATATCAAGCTTCAGTTATGGCATCTATGAAAGTAAAAAAAAACAATGTTTCAAGATGGGGGATATATAAAATTAATAAAAAATTAAATAAAAGAAATTATGATATTGGTGGTGTTGTTGAAAAACCATCAGTAAACAAAGCACCATCAAACAATGCTGTTATTGGAAGATATATATTGCCGCGAAAAATTTTTAAAAAAATTAAATCTCTTAAAACTGCTAAAGGTAAAGAGATACACATTACTGATGCAATACAATTATTAATAAACGATAAAGAAAAATTTATAGCTCATAATTTTGATGGTAAGTATCTTGATTGTGGAACAATGAGAGGTTACATCAACTCCTCAAAAGAAATTGGAAAAATATGAAATTATGCATGATTGGCACAGGTTATGTTGGTTTAGTCAGTGGAGTCTGTTTTTCTGACTTGGGTAACGATGTAATATGTGTAGATAAAGATACAAAAAAAATTAATAATTTAAAAAAAGGTATTATTCCTATTTATGAACCTGGTTTAGAAGAATTAGTTTTAAAAAACTATAAAAATAAAAGACTGAATTTTTCAACAAACCTAAAAGAGTCGGTAAAAAAATCAGATATTATTTTTATATGTGTGGGAACACCAACAAAAAAAAATAGTAATAGTGCAGATTTAAGTCAAGTATATGCTGTTGCAAAAGAAATATCTAAATCTATTAAAAAATTTAAAATTATTATTAATAAATCCACTGTGCCTGTGACAACTGGTGATGAGATTGAAAAAATTATTTCTGAAAAAGTTAATAAAAAATTTTTTTCAGTAGTTTCTAATCCTGAATTTTTAAGAGAAGGAGAGGCTATAAGAGATTTTATCTATCCAGATAGAGTGGTAGTTGGGTCAAATGATAGTAAATCACAGAAAATATTAAAAAGTTTATATACACCATTAATATCAAAAGGTGCAAAATTTGTTTCTACAAAAAGAAGAGCTGCAGAATTAATTAAATATGCTTCGAATGCTTTCTTAGCAATGAAAATTACCTTTATAAATGAAATAGCAAATTTGTGTGAAAAAACTGCTATAGATATTGAGGATATCTCAATAGGAATTGGGCTGGATAAAAGGATTGGTAGTAGATTTTTAAGAGCTGGACCTGCATACGGTGGCTCATGTTTTCCAAAAGATACCAAAGCTTTAGTTTCAACTGCAGATAAATTCAAAACCAATTTATCAGTCGTAAAAAGCGTTATAAGATCTAATGATTTAAGATCTGATTTATTATCCAAAAGAGTTAGTTTCATTTTAAATAATAAAATTAAAAATAAAGTCGTATCCTTCTTAGGTGTAACTTTTAAAGCAAATACTGATGATATGAGAGACTCGTCTAGCCTAAAATTAATCCCTTTTTTATCCAAAAAAGGTGCAAAAATTAAATATTATGATCCTACAGGATCAAAAAAAGAATTTAAAAAATTAAACAATGTTGAATTTTCTAATTCAATAAAGGAGTCAATTAAAGGATCAGATATTGTAATTATACATACTGAATGGAATGATTTTAAATCAATTAATTTTAAAAAATTTTCAAAAAATAAAAAACTTATTATTTATGATATGAGAAATATTTATTCACCAGATAAAATTAAAAAACTAGGTTTTAAATATTTCGGTGTTGGAAGATAATTTAATTTAACTCAAAAATTGCATCAACTTCAACAGACACACCAAGAGGTAAGCTATTTGTGCTTACCGCTGCTCTTGTATGCATTCCTGCTTCACCAAAAACAGAAGCTATTAAATCAGAAGCACCATTAATTACTTTTGGTTGATCTGTAAAGTTATCAATTGAATTAACAAAA
The DNA here is from genome assembly GCA_902558545.1 of uncultured Pelagibacteraceae bacterium. Classification (GTDB taxonomy): domain Bacteria; phylum Pseudomonadota; class Alphaproteobacteria; order Pelagibacterales; family Pelagibacteraceae; genus Pelagibacter. Next base: position 11,523 of record CACEEJ010000012.1, read on the forward strand.
CCAGTTAATTTTACACACGATTTAATTTTAGAAAGATCTCCATTACAAGCTACTTTTGCTTGAGATATAATACTTAAACCACATCTTTCAGCCGCTTTGTAACCATCATCTACAGATAAATCCTTTCCAACTTTTCCTTTTATCAACTCACCATTTTCTGAAATAGAAATCTGTCCCGAAATGTAAAGTAAATTACCACTAATTTTTGTTGCAACATAAGATCCAACAGGTGGTTTTGCCTCTGGTAAGTTAATTTTTAATTCTTTAATTTTATTTTCAAAATCCATTTTATTTTTCAGAAAATTCTTTATGTGTTTTACTATTTTTAAATTTGTTTAGTTTATCCTTTAAATTAAAATTCTTTAATCTTTTTTTACCTTCCTCAATTTTTTTTGCTGTTTTAGATTTTATTTCCTCTGCTTTTTGTGAGGTTTCTTTCTTCAATTTATCAGATGTACATTTTGCATACTCTTTACTTAATTTATCATATTTTGAACAATCCTCTGCAGATGAAAATGTTAAGCTTAATAAAGAAATGAATAAAACAGAAATTATGATTTTAATTATTTTCATTTTTTCTTTTTTTTTGATTTTTTATTTTTATCGTATTCTCTTCTTTTCTCAATTAGTATTAGAGCCTCTTCCATTGTTAACTCTACTGGGTCTTTTTCCTCTGGTATTGTTGCGTTTAGAGATTTATATTTAATGTATGGTCCATATTGACCTTTCATGATTCGAACTGGCTTTTTATCTTCAGGATGTTCTCCCAAATCTTTTATGATTGATGAGGACATTCTTCCAGGTTTTGCTTCAGCTATTAATGTAATAGCTCTATTTAAACCTATTGAAAAAATTTCTTCTACATTTTCTAATCTAGCTGATTTATTTTCACATTTTAAATACGGTCCAAATCTACCTGTATTTAACGTGATTTCTTTTTGATTCTCTGGATTAACACCTAATGATTTGGGAAGTGAACATAAATATTTTGCTTTATCTATATCAATACTTTCTAATTCAATTCCTTTTGGTATAGATATATTTTTCAATAGTTCATTTACCTCAAGTTTCTTTTTCTTAGTTTTTTTTCTTTTTTTAGGTTTTTCATCTTCAATATTCTCTTCAAGAACTTTCTCATACTGAAGATAAGGACCGAATCTTCCATTTTTTAGAAAAATATCATTTCCATTTTCGTGTTTTCCAAGAAATTTTGGTTCTGCTAATTGTGACTGAGCAGCTGCTTTAGCTTTTGATAATGGTCTTGTGAATTTACACTCAGGATAATTTGAACACCCAATAAACGCACCTCCTCTAAAACTATTTTTTAAACTAAGGGAGCCAGTATCGCATAACTGACATTTTCTAACTATCTTTCCTTCTTTATCAGTGTCAAATATCAATGCTCCCAAACTTTCATTTAAAAGATCTAAAACTTCTCTAGTTCTTTTTTCTTTTACCTCTGAAACATTGCTATTAAAATCTTTCCAAAACATTTCTAAGACTTTTAACCAACTTTCTTTTCCAGAAGTTATTTCATCTAGCTGCTCCTCTAGTCCAGCTGTGAAGTTATAATCCACATACTTTGAAAATAGTTTTTCTAAAAACGCAGAAATTAATTTACCTCTGTCAGTTGGAAAAAATCTTTTATTAACTATTTCTGCATAACCCCTATTTGCTATTGTTGAAATTATACTTGCATAAGTTGAGGGTCTACCAATACCTAACTCTTCTAATTTTTTAACTAAACTTGCCTCAGAGAAACGTGGAGGAGGTTGTGTAAAATGTTGTTCATCAATAAGAGCTTCTATATTAATTGGTCCTTTCGACATCTCAGGTAAAATTTGCTCATCATCATCTTTACTTTGATTTGAATAAACTTTTAAAAATCCATCAAATTTTAAAACAGATCCACTTGATTTACATATAGTTTTACTGTCTTCAGACTCTATTGTTATTGTATTTCTATCAAATTTTGCTGTTTCCATTTGAGACGATAGAGCTCTAGACCAAATTAAAGAATATAATTTTTGCTGGTCAGAACTTAAATACTTTCTAACAGAAACTGGATTTCTATTAATATCAGTTGGTCTTATTGCTTCATGAGCTTCCTGAGCATTTTTTGCTTTTTTTCCTGAGTAATTATTTGGATTTTCTGGCAAGTAATCGTTACCATATTCTTTTTTAATAAAATTTCTAAAATCAGACACAGCATCAGCTGATAAATTAGTTCCATCCGTTCTCATATAAGTAATTAACCCAACTGTATCTCCTTCAATTTCTATTCCTTGATAAAGTTTTTGTGCTATTTGCATTGTTCTTGATGCTCCAAAACCCAATCTACTAGAGGCAACTTGCTGAAGTGTTGAAGTGGTAAAAGGTCCTGAGGGATTTCTGCTAACAACTTTTGAGGAAATATCAGTTATGTTAAATTTTTTGTTTTTAATGTTGTCAATTGCCTTTTCAATTTCTTCTTTATTTTTAAATGAAAATTTTTCAATTTTTTCTCCATCAAGTTGAGAAATACTTGCTGTAATGTTGCTTTTGTTTTTATCCTGAAAATTAATACTTAAAGTCCAAAATTCTTCAGGCTTGAATAGTTCAATCTCATGCTCTCTTTCAGTGATCAATTTCAGTGCAACAGATTGAACTCTACCAGCAGATTTTGAACCAGGTAGTTTAGTCCAAAGTATTGGTGATATATTAAATCCCACCAAATAATCTAATGCTCTTCTAGCCATGTATGCATCGACTAATAAGGGCTCTATCTGTCTTGGATTTTCAATACCATGTGTGACGGCTTTTTTTGTTATTTCGTTAAATACCACACGTTCAATTTCTTTATCCTTTAAAAGTTTTTTTTCGTCTAAATATTCTTTTACATGCCATGCTATTGCTTCTCCCTCACGATCTGGGTCAGTAGCAAGAATTATTTTTGAAGAATCTTTCGCAGCATCAGTAATTTCTTTTAAATATTTTTTTGAAAAGCTATCAACTTCCCATTCCATTTTAAAATTTTGATCAGGATCAACTGATCCATTTTTTGAAGGAAGATCTCTAATATGACCATAGCTAGCTAAAACAGTATAGTTATCACCTAAATATTTATTAATTGTTTTCGCTTTAGCAGGGCTTTCAACTATGACTAGATTCATAAAATAACAAACTACTCAAAAGAGTTTGATAGTCAAATTAATAAATTTTTGTCTTAGTTTCTTCTTTATTTTTCAAGCGTTTAATATTTTCTCTATGGGTAAAAAATATTAAAATAAACATTATTAAGTAAAAAAATACATTTTCCAGACCCTCGAAAATTAAAATATAAACCGGTATAGAAAGTGATCCTATCAAAGAAGCTAAAGATGAATATTTAGAAATAAAAAAAATTATTAACCAACAAATACCAAATACTAAACCAAAAATAATATTTAAAGAAAAAAGTATCCCAACATATGTCGCTACGCCTTTGCCACCTTTAAATTTTAACCATACTGGAAAAACATGACCTACAAAAGCACATAAAGCTGATATATATGCTGCATCAGGGAAATTAATTTTTACGTATAAAACAGGTATTACTGCTTTTAACACATCAAGTATTAGTGTTGAATAACCAATTAATTTATTACCAGTTCTTAAAGCATTTGTTGCACCAATATTACCAGAACCGATTTCTCTAATATCTTTTTTTAAAAATATTTTAGTTAAAATTAATCCAAAAGGAATTGATCCCATTAAGTATGAGATTATTCCTGTTATAAAAAATTCCATTTTTATATTTTAAATAATTGTTTACCTTTTACAAATGTATTGGTTACTTTTCCTTGAAGTTTCTTATCTTCAATTGAAGTATTTTTAGATTTAGAGATTAAATTTTCTTTTTTTACAATCCATGGTTTATTGATATCTACTATACAAAAATCTGCATCATTACCTATAGACAAATTTCCTTTATTAATATTTAATATTTTTGCCGGGTTAGAGGTTAAAGCTTGAATTATAGTCTCAAGTTTTACAGATCCATTATGAAATAATTCTAAACTTAAAGATAACAATGTTTCAATACCAGATGCACCTGTTGCAGCTTGAGCAAAAGTTAATCTTTTAGACTCTTCATCTTCAGGTTTATGGTCAGAAACAATTACATCAATAGTTTTATCTTTTAATCCTTGAACTAAAGCCTCTCTATCTTCTTCTCTTCTTAGTGGAGGTGATAATTTTAAAAATGTTCTAAAATCTCCAATATCATTTTCATTTAATGAGAGATTATTTATTGACACACCGCAAGTAAATTTAACATTTTGTTTACGTTCCTTAATTATATCTACAGATTTTCCTGCTGATAGTTGAGATATATGATATCGACATTTAGTTTTTTCTAAAAGAGCAAGATCTCTTTCAATTATAATTCTTTCAGCAATATCCGGTATGCTTGATAAGCCTAGTTTTGTTGCAATAATGCCAGAATTGATCATTCCATTTTTAGCCAAATCGTAATCTTCTGCATGTTGCATTATAAGACATCCCAAATCTTTGGCTGAATTCATAATTCTAGACATAAGTCTAGTATTTTGAATTGTTTTTACTCCATCAGTAAATGCTATAATTCCTTTTTTGGCTAGCAACCCAAATTCAGTCATATTGGTGCCTTCTGTGTTTTGAGTTAGTGAAGCGCAAGGAAAGATATTTATTTTAGATTTATCACGTCCTCTTCTTTTTAAAAAATCTACAATTGATACATTATCTATAATTGGGTCTGTATTAGGCATCGTTACAACTGAGGTAACACCACCAGATAATGCAGCATTACTTAAAGTTCTAAAATTTTCTTTATATTCATATCCTGGTTCACCTACAAAAACTCTCATATCTACTATACCAGGAAATATATGTTTACCCTTTAAGTCAGTAGGCTTTTCTCTGGTTGGTAAATTATTTGTATTTACCTTTTTTCCTATGGCCTCTATCTTTCCGTCTTCTCCAATTATTAATCCACCATTTTCGTTTATGGAATTATGAGGATCTATAATGTTTGCATTTATAAAGTATTGTTTTTTCATTTATTCACAAAATATTTTTAAACATGCCATTCTTACAGCAACACCTAATTCAACTTGTTCTTTAATTACACTCTTGTTTATATCGTCAGCTAATCTTGTATCAATTTCAATTCCTCTATTCATTGGACCAGGATGCATAATTAAAGCATCTGACTTTGCATGATCAAGTTTATCTGGCGTTAATCCATAATATTCATAGTATTCTCTATTCGATGAAAGATATGAACTTGTCATTCTTTCGTTTTGTAATCTAAGCATCATTACAATATCACAATCTTTGAGACCCTTTTTCATATCATTAAAAGTGTTTACACCAAACTTTTCAATTTCTTTAGGCATTAGATTTGATGGTGCAACTATATTAACTTCTGCTCCTAACATTGTAAGAAGATAAATATTTGATCTAGCCACTCTTGAATGAAGTATGTCTCCACATATAGCTATTTTTAATCCTTGAATTTTTTTTTTTCGATTTCTAATTGTTAATGCATCTAATAATGCTTGAGTAGGGTGCTCACGTCTACCATCACCGGCATTTAAAACTACGCAATTAACTTTTTGAGATAATAGATTACAAGCACCAGAGTCTTGATGTCTGATCACAATTATATCAGGATGCATTGCATTTAAGGTCATTGCAGTATCAATCAAAGTTTCACCTTTTTTAATGGCTGAGTTACCCATATTCATTGACATGACGTCAGCACCAAGTCTTTTTCCAGCTAGTTCAAATGAGCTTTGTGTTCTGGTTGATGGCTCAAAGAATAAATTTATTTGTGTTTTGCCTCTTAACACATCAATTTTTTTATTTTTACTCTGGTTTAATTTTATAAAAGCTTCTGACTCATCCAGGATATAATTAATATCATTAACCGATAAATCTTGGATACCTAACAGATGTTTTTGTGAGATTTTAATAGCTTTATTGGTTTTAGTTGCCATTAAAATTAACTCTATAGCCATAAAGCCCCTAAATGGCAAGGATTAATTATTTAAATAATCTATAGCTCCTTGAAGAATAAATGCAGCTGCATTTTGATCTATGTGTTTTTCACGCTTTGACACATTAACATCAAGCTGACTGGATAGATTAAATGCACCAACGGTTGAAAGTCTTTCATCCCAAAGACAAACATCTACATTAACATTTTGGTCTATATTTTTAGAAACATCACTTACTGATTGAGCAGAAGGCCCTAGTGAACCATCCATGTTAATTGGGTATCCAATGATAATTCCTTTAATATTGTTTTCCTCTATTATTTTTTTTAATTCGTTGACTAGATCATTATTATTGGTCTTATTGATCGTTTTAAAAGGTGTGGCTATTGACTGTTTTTCGTCACAAATTGATACACCGATTCTTTTTGAACCAAGATCTAAACCAATCAATCTAGAGGTTTCAGACTGTTTTTTTTTGAATTCTTCAATAGTGACCATATTGTATATTTTAAACTTAAGTGATAGTTTGCGACATATTTAAATACCATATGAGCATCGATCTTAAAACAATAAAGCACATATCTAAACTATCAAGAATTTCTGTAGATGAGAAAAAAGCAGAGAAACTTGCAGGAGATTTAAATTCAATTTTCGATTTTATTGAAAAACTTAACGAATTAAAAACTGACAATGTTGAACCATTAACTTCTGTTGCTGAAACAACTCTTAAATTAAGACCAGATGAAGTAAAAAGTAAAAATTTAAGAGAACAAGTAATAAAAAATTCCCCTAAGGAAAATGAAGATTATTTTGTAGTACCAAAGGTAATTGAATAATGTCAGATATAACTAAACAATCATTATCTGAGTTAGTAGAAAATATAAAAAGTAAAAAACTTTCCTCAAGTGAAGTTACTAAAGCATTTGTTGAAAGGTCAGAAAAATCAAAAGAATTAAATGCATATATAACTGAAGATTATACAAATGCATTAAATAAAGCAAAAAAGTTTGATGAAAAACCTAATCTTGATCTAAAATTGCCTGGTATTCCAATGGCTGTGAAAGATTTATTTTGTACAAGAGATTTAAGAACTACTGCGGGTAGTAAGATTTTAAATAACTTCGTTCCAACTTACGAGTCAACAGTTACACAAAACATTTGGAATGAAGGAGCTATCCTAATGGGGAAATTAAATTGTGATGAATTTGCAATGGGCTCATCTAATGAAACTAGTTTTTTTGGTAATGTACAAAACCCAATTGATAAGAATTTAGTTCCGGGAGGTTCTTCAGGTGGATCGTCTTCTGCTGTAGCAGCTCAATTAACACCAATAACTATTGGAACAGATACAGGTGGATCTATAAGACAGCCTGCTTCATTTACAGGAACTGTTGGATTAAAACCCACTTATGGTAGTTGCTCTCGATATGGAATTGTAGCATTTGCATCATCTTTAGATCAGGCTGGGCCAATGGCACAAAATGTTAAAGATTGTGCATTGTTACAGGAAGTTATTAGTACTTATGATGAAAAAGATTCTACATCAATAGACTTTAAAAGAAACGAGTACAGCAAAGAATTAACAAAAGATATTAAAGGTAAAAAAATAGGAATACCTAAAGAATATAGAGTAGATGGCATGCCTAAAGAAATAGAGGACCTATGGAAAAAAGGTATTGAATATTCAAAAGATTGTGGTGCTGAGATTATTGATATATCTCTACCACACACTAATTATGCACTACCAACTTATTACATAGTAGCACCAGCAGAGGCTTCATCTAATTTGGCCAGATACGACGGTGTTAAATATGGTTTTAGGGCAGAAGGAGAAAATCTTATTGATATGTATGAAAAAACAAGATCTGAAGGATTTGGTGCTGAAGTTCAAAGAAGAATAATGATTGGAACTTATGTTTTATCTTCAGGATATTATGATGCTTATTATCTTAAAGCTCAAAAGGTAAGAAAACTTATTAAAAATGATTTTGATGATGCTTATAAAAAAGTTGATGCAATCCTAACACCATCCACTCCAAGTTCAGCGTTTAAAATTGGTGAAAAAACAAACGATCCAGTTTCAATGTATTTAAATGATATTTTTACTGTTCCTGTAAATTTAGCAGGTTTACCTGGAATTTCTATACCTGCAGGCCATGATGCTAAAGGGTATCCCTTAGGATTACAGATAATTGGTAAAGCTTTTGATGAACAAAATATTTTAAACATCGCATATGCTATGGAAGAAAAAATTAATTTTAAAAACAATATTACTGATTGGTGGATTAAGTGAGTAAGAACAAATCTGAATATCTAATTAATAGACATGATAATCAATATGAAGTTGTTATTGGTTTAGAAGTTCATGCACAAGTTACATCGCAGTCGAAATTATTCTCAACATCAGCGACCAAATTTGGAGCTGAGCCAAATACTCAAGTAAGTTTAGTTGATGCAGCATTTCCAGGCATGTTGCCAGTAATAAATGAATATTGTGTAAAACAAGCTATTAAAACAGGAATTGGTTTAAAAGCTAAAATCAATAAGAGATCTGTCTTTGATAGAAAAAATTATTTTTATGCTGACTTACCTCAGGGTTATCAAATCTCACAATTCAAAGATCCAATTGTAGGTGAGGGTAAAGTAATACTTGATATGCCAGATGGTCAAAAAGAGGTAGGTATAGAAAGATTACACTTGGAGCAAGATGCAGGTAAAAGCATTCATGATCTAGATCCTAAAAATACTTTTGTAGATTTAAATAGATCAGGTGTGGCTTTAATGGAAATTGTAAGTAAACCTGACCTAAGATCTCCAGATGAAGTAAATGCATATATTAAAAAATTAAGATCTATAATGAGATATTTAGGAACCTGTGATGGAAACATGCAGGAAGGATCTTTGAGAGCAGATGTAAATGTATCTGTTAGAAAAAAAGGTTCAAAAGAATTTGGAACCAGATGCGAGATAAAAAATGTTAACTCAATAAAATTCATGCAGATGGCAATTGAATACGAAGCCAACAGACAAGTTGATTTAATTGAGGATGGTCAAATGATTGATCAAGAAACAAGACTTTTTGATACTAAAAAGAATGAAACTAGATCAATGAGATCAAAAGAGGATGCTCATGATTATAGATATTTTCCAGATCCAGACTTATTGCCGTTAGAAGTTTCAGATGATTTTATTGAAAATTTAAAGTCAGAAATTCCAGAGTTACCAGATGAAAAGAAAAAAAGATTTATAGAAAAATTCAAATTATCACCTTACGAAGCAAACATTTTAGTTTCTGATATTGAAACATCAAATTATTTTGAAAATGTAATCAAGAAGTCTGATGTAAAACTTGCAACAAATTGGATAATTGGCGAATTATTTGCAGCGTTAAATGAAAAAAATTTAGAAATAACTGAAAGCCCTATAAGCGCAGGCAACTTATCAAAATTAATCAATTTAATTAAAGATGGAACAATTTCTGGAAAAATTGCAAAAACAGTTTTCGAACAAATGATGGAAGGAGACAAAGATCCTCAGAAAATTGTTGAAGAAAAAGGTTTAAAACAAGAGAGTGATCCAAAAGCACTTGAGGCACTGATAGATAAGGTTATTGATGACAATAGAGACAAAGCCACTGAATATAAATCAGGTAAAGTTAAATTATTTGGTTTCTTTGTAGGTCAAGTAATGAAAGTTTCCGGTGGAAAAGCAAATCCTCAATTAGTCAATGAGATTTTGAAGAAAAAACTTTAGAATTTATGGGTTCAGACCTTAGTATAACTAAAGAACTCCAAGAGTACATTTTAAATCATGGATTTAAATTACATCCAATCCAAAAAGAAATAATTGATTACAACACTTCTCTTGGTGATATCAAAAGAATGCAAATATCAATTTCACAAAGTCAATTTCTGCATTTAATTATAAAAATTTCAAATATCAAAAAGGTTTTAGAGATAGGCACATTTACAGGATTAAGTACGTTATCCATGGCCTTAGCATTGTCGAATGATGGTAAAATAATTGCTTTAGACAAAAATGAGGAGACGAATAAAGTTGCAATGGATTTTTTTAAAAAAGCTAATCAAGACCATAAAATAAAAACATTAATTAAACCTGCTTTAGAAAGCTTAGATGAAATTAAAAATGAAAAGTTTGATTTAGTTTTTATTGATGCCGATAAAATGAATTATATTGAATACTATGAACGTTCTTTAGAATTGTTGAACAAAAATGGTCTAATAATTATTGATAATGTTTTATGGTATGGAGAAGTTGTTAATGAAAATAATACTGATAAATTTACTAAAAATATTAAAGAGTTTAATGATCATATTTCAAAGGATAAAAGGGTTGAAAAATTAATTATTCCTCTTGGAGATGGAATGACTGTTTGTAGGAAATTTTAATGTTCGAAGTATTTGGTTTTTATAAATTTATCAAAATTTCTTATCTGAAGAAAAATCAAAAAATTTTATTTGAAACTTTAAAATTGAAAAATATTAGAGGTACGGTAATTATTTCTAAGGAAGGGGTAAATGGAACAATTTCTGGCAAGGCTTTAGACATTAAATTTACTATCAATAATTTAAAAAGAACTCTTAAATTTAAAGAATTTAATAGCTGCAATTTATCTAAAAGCTCATTCCAACCGTTTCACAAACCTAAAGTAAAAATTAAAAATGAAGTTGTTCCTATGAATTTAATTTTAAATAAAAGAATAAAGAAAAAAGATAGCCATGTAGATCCAATCAAATGGAATAAGTTGATTAAAGAAAAGGACACTGTTCTTATAGATGCGAGAAAACCATTTGAATATGAGGTTGGAACATTTAAAGGATCAATTAATCCTGATATAAATAACTTTAGGGATTTTCCAAAATATTTAAAAAAATTAAAAAAAAATCAACCTATAGCTATGTTTTGTACTGGTGGGATTCGTTGTGAAAAGGCATCTGTATATTTGGAGAAAAAAGGTTTTAATAACATTTATCAGTTAAATGGTGGAATTTTAAATTATCTGAAAAAAACGAATAAGAACAAAAGTTTATGGAAAGGTGAATGTTTTGTTTTTGATAACAGAATTAGTTTAAAACACGGTCTAAAGGTTGGTTCTTATTCAATGTGCAGTGGTTGTAGGAAGCCTATTTCTCCTAAGGATAAAAAATCAAAAAAATATGAAAAGGGTGTTTCTTGTCCAAATTGTCACGATAATCTAACAGATCATCAAAAATCAAGATTTAGAATGAGACAAAAACAAATTAATCTTGCTAAAGAAGCAGGAAAAAGACATATCTTCCAAAAAGAGTATTAACAAATCTTAAATTAATGAATTTATTAAAAGATGAAGTTTCGTTGTTAGTAAGAAAACTTGCAGTACCAGCAAGTATTGGAACATTATTTCAAACACTTTATACAATCGTAGATACTTTTTATGCAGGAAAAATATCGCCAGAAGCCTTATCTGCTTTGAGCAAGTCTTTTCCAATATATTTTTTAATTATTGCGACATCTATTGGAGTTACCGTAGCAGGAACATCATTAATTGGCAGCAGTATTGGAGAAAAAAACGAAAAAAATGTTTTAAGTTATTTTGGAAATGTAATCATTTATTCGATCATAATCTCGATAATTGTATCTATTTTAGGATTTGCTTTTGGAGAAAAGATATTCCTATTAATGAATTCCTCTCAAGAAGTAACAATTCTTGGACTCGAATATATTAATGTAATTTTTTTAGGTACTGTATTATTTATCTTAGTAGTAGCTTTAAATTCATTTTTACATGCAGAAGGAGATACTAAAACTTACAGAAATGTACTTATATTTTCTTTTTTATTAAATATTATTTTAAATCCAATTTTTATTTTTGGTTTTTTATTTATACCACCATTAGGAATAACTGGCATTGGGATAGCAACTTTAATTGCTCAATTTGTATCTTTGTTAATTATTTTCATAAAAATATTAAATAATCAGAGAATTAAACAAATAACTTTAGACCATTTCAAAGCAAAATTTTTTTTCTTAAAAAATATTTTTTTTCAATCAATGCCAATAACTATTGCTATATTAGGGTATTCTATTGCTGCAACAGTTGTTTTTACATATGTTGGATTATTTGGCGAATATGCCGTAGCAGGTTATGGATCTGCCACAAGAATTGAGCAAGTAGTTTTGTTGCCAATATTAGGAATTAATACAGCAATAATTTCTATAATAGCCCAAAATATTGGAGCAAAATATTATGATAGAGTGGAGCAATCCTACTATACATCAATAAAATACGGTTTATTTATAATGTTAATCGCTGGTGTAGTTATTTTTATAAGTGCTGACATTGTTCCTAAATTCTTTTCGTCAAATCCGGATGTAATTATGCATGGATCAATGTATTTAAAGATTTCAGCATTTATTTTACCTGCTTATCCAATATTTTTCTTATCAAATGGATTTTTTATGGCTCTTAAAAAATCAGAAAAGGCAATGGTAAACAATATTGCCAGAAATGTAATAGTTCCAGTTTTATCCTTTTATATTGCAAAGTATTTAAATGCAGATTTTAAAACTTTTTTTTATATTTGGGCTATCTTTCAATGGCTGATATCATTGATTTTACTATTTTATGTAAAATATTATATTAAGCATAAACTAGCTAGTATTTAGAATTATTTAAAAATGTTTTTAACAAAAAGAAAAGCAATATTATTATTTATAATATGTTTAATATTTTTCTTTCTAACTTATCAGGATGTTAAATCATCAGAAATTACATCTGTTACAGGTTATGCTAAAGTTACAGATGGAGATACAATAAAAATTGATACTTTTAAAATAAGGCTTGATGGAATAGACGCACCTGAAAAGAAACAAAAATGTAAAAGACCTTATTTGATAATTTTTATGCTTACATTTTATGAAGATTATTCTTGTGGTCAACAATCAACTGAAGCATTAATTAAGAAAATAAATAATAAACAAATTACCTGTAAAATTTCTGATGTTGACTACTTCAAAAGGCTAATTGGAGAATGTTATAAAAGAAAAACAAATCTAAATTCTTGGATGGTTTCAAATGGTTATGCAGTAGCCTATAGAAAATACTCTAAAAAATACGTTTCAGATGAAATACTTGCTAAACAAGAAAAGAAGGGGATTTGGCAAGGAAAGTTTCAAATGCCATGGGATTATCGAAAATCTAACAAAAATTAAATTACAGGATAAAAGATTTGTAAAGTTAAAATCAAATAAAGTAATCCACCCCAAATTTTAATTAATTTATTTATTTTCATAATCTTCTTTTGATTTGTTGCAATAAATTTGCTGAAACCAATACTTAGAAATACAGGTATCAGACAAAATATATAGGATAATAAAATAAACCAATCGAGATCAGTTAAATATTCTAATTTAGGAATATCATCTTGGAATACAAAGTTATAAGCAATTAAAGCTAACAGAGCTATTATTGATGTGTTAAGTCTAGCTTCATATTTTTCAGTCGGTATCCACAAAACGTACCATGCTACACAAAGAATTAAAAATACTGGTAACATTATTTTTAATAAGTAATGCTGGAAATTTCTCTCAATGTTGATTTCTATATCAAGAACATTTTCTGTCCGAGGAAGTATTATTTGATTATAGATATCATAAGTATTTTCAGAAAGGATTTTGCTTTTAACACTGATACCATCATCACTTATTTTCCATGCTTTAAGTTTATTTATTTCAGGATTTAAAAATTTTTGTAAATTTAAAAAAACTCCAGCCTCTGGAGTAATGAATGTTAGTGAACCGCTTTCGCTATTGTCTTCCATATTGATATTTGGATAATTGCCTACACCTGTTTCAATTCTGATCAAAAGTTTTTGAGTATCAAAGGGGAATTTTCTAAAATCAAACGATTGTCTAAAAAAACCAACTCCTTTTTCAGTTCTTAAAGTTCTTAATATGCTTTCATCAATTGTAATCTGAAAAACTGGGTTAGCTAGAAATTCTTTATTTTTAAGACCTTCTCTGACGTCAGCATCATATCTAAATTCATCAAATGTGACGCTTTGTAAAGGCCAATCATCTAAAAGTCTTGCCTCTGGACATATATTAATTCTATTATTGCTAAATAAATCCGTAGCTTTCAAAGTTTTAGCTAAATCATTTCTAATGTTCGTTAATTGAGATGTAAATGACATTTCCAGAATACCTAAAGTTGTATCTATGTTTTGAATACTTTTAATTTCAAAATTAGACAATTTAAAATTATTGAATTTATAAGGTTTAGATAAAATTGAAATTTTTTTGCCATCACCTAATTCAAAATAAGTTTTTCCTCTTAGGTAAGTAAGTTTTTCTAAATCTTTATCGCTTAATTTTGATAGATCAAAATTATCTATTTTTTTTATTACAGTTTTATTTGCAATAAAATTTTTATGATCAAATAAAGAATATCTTACTATAGGAAAATTATTCTTATTTCTTTTAACAATAATTTTCTTGCTATTATTATCCCAATGATAATCAAAATGTACTCCAGCATCATTTCTTTTTTCATTATACTCAAAATTTCTTTTATTGTTTTTAGCTTCTTCATTTATAATGTGATGAATAACTTCATTACCACAAAGTTTATTCTCAGCAGATGAATTTGATGGAAAAAAAGATAAATTAACCAAAACAGTTAATAAAATTATCGAATTTTTAATGTTTTTAATTATCACAAAATAGAATTTAATTAGTTATAATGAAGATGTAAATTAAAGAATTAATTTTTATGGCTACAATAAGAAAAACTGCATCAATTGAAAATGGTATCATGCAAGTTTTAAAGATTTTAAATGAAGATGAAATTCAAGCAGCTATCGGAAAATCCGCATCTTATTTGAGAAAGTGTAGCAATCCAAATGATCCTGATAGACACATAGATCATCATGACTCAATCAAACTTGATATTGCTTGTTTAAAAAAAGGTAAAGCCCCTCCGTTATTAGTAGCCCACGAATATATTGTTGCAAATGTTGCAGATAATTTAGAGTCTCAAAAACTTAACGATATAGATGAAATGTTAGTAAAATCGACTATTCTTCATGGTAAACTTACAGAAGTAGTGAAACAATCAGAAGATCCCAAAAGTGAGCAGGGCATAGAATTTTCTAAGTTAGAAAAAAAGAAAATAATGGAAGCTATTAAAAATTTAGAAGACAAGATTATGAAAATAAAAATTACAGTTGATCAAAAGTAATTATACATTTTCAAATTTATCCCATTCACCATCTTCATTATAATCATAGGCAATAACATCTGTTTTTCCATCTTCATCTTCGTCGATTTCAGCCTCGTCAGCATTACCGTTATTATTTTTATCAATTAAAATAACTTCAAAATTTTTATCTTCATTTTTATCTATGGCTACAATTTCAATAATACCATCTTCATTTTCATCTCCATAGGCAATTTCATAAATACCATTTTTGTTTTCATCTACAAGCCAAGCATCAATAATACCATTTTTATTCATATCAACTTCTCTCGCTTCAGATAAATCAACAGATCCTTTCTCAGATTTTTTCTTCTTTTTCTTTTTTATCCAAGTGTTACCTTTTTCTTTTTTTTGAATATATTTGCTTTTCTTCTTTTCAATCTTTTTTGGTTTTTCATTGATAAAATCAATTACATCATTAATTGCTATCGCAAAATTTAAGTTTTCACCCTCTGAAGTAAATGTATTTAGACCAATTAATTCTTTATTTTTATTAAATAGGGGACCACCAGAGTTCCCAGGATTAATGGCAGCTTGTGTTTGAATTACATTTGCTGCATGACGTGAACCTTCGTATCTCCAATTATAGTTAGGTCTTACCTGACTAATCATGCCTGAAGTAAATGTCCAGAGTAGTCCCTCTGGATGTCCAATAGCAAATGAAGTTTGTCCTGGTCTTATTCTGTCGAATTTTCCATAAACAACTGGTTTTAATTTTACTGGTAAATTCTCAACCTCAAGCATTGCAAGGTCTTTAGTTTTATTTTCTTTAATAAGTTTTGCATGATGTGATGGAACCTCTGAAATTAAATAATTTTCATCGACCATATTATTTGGTTTTAACCAAACGCTTAATTGA
>CACEEJ010000013.1 GCA_902558545.1 uncultured Pelagibacteraceae bacterium
TTTTTGACCATCACTTTTTGGTTTTTCATTAATATCAAACATTTTAGGAATTGATGGACCATAAATATCCGCATCTAAAAGACCAACTTTGCATCCAGCTTTCTTTAAAGCTAGAGCAAGATTCGTTGCAAAAGTAGATTTTCCAACACCACCTTTTGCACTAGAGATTGCAATTGTAAATTTAGTTCCAAGAATAGGATTTTTAGTGAATTTTTTAGGTTCTAGCTTACTTTTCATTGCGGCACTAAGTTCAGGTTTTTTATCAGTCATAAAAGTATCATTACTTGTTTTTTGTAATAAAGACACTATATACTTTGGCATATGTCAGACGATTTTAAAGGTCAAAGTCCTTGGGGAGCACCTCCTGGAGGAGGTGGTAGTGGTAATGGATCAGGCAGAGGACCTACGCCACCAAATGTCGACGAATTAATTAGAGATCTTCAAGAAAAAATTAAAAGATTTTTACCTGGTGGAAAAACTTCTGGTGGAAAATCAATAAGTTTAATTTTGTTAGTTTTAGTTTTTGTATGGTTAGCGAGCGGACTTTATAGAGTATTACCCGATGAACAGGGTGTTGTATTAAGATTTGGTAAGTTTGTAAAAACTACACAGCCTGGTTTGAACTACCACATCCCTTTTCCAGTTGAGACAGTACAAACTCCGAAAGTCACTAAAGTTAATCGAATGGATATAGGATTTAGATCTGAGAGAGACAGCGGGTTTTCTACAGGTGGTGGTGTTGCAGATGTTCCCCAAGAAAGCTTGATGTTAACTGGAGATGAAAATATTGTTAATATAGACTTTTCAGTATTTTGGGTAATCAAAGATGCCGGTAATTTTTTATTTAAAATTCAAGACCCAGAAGGTACAGTTAAAGCAGCTGCTGAAACTGCAATGAGAGAGGTAATAGCTAAAAGTGATATTCAACCAATCTTAACAGAGGGAAGATCTAAAATTGAGCTTGAAACTCAAGAAATTATTCAAACTATTTTAGATGATTATGAAAGTGGAATACAAATTACACAAGTTCAAACTCAAAAAGCTGACCCACCAGATCAAGTAATTGATGCATTTAGAGATGTGCAAGCTGCAAGAGCAGATATGGAAAGATCTAAAAATGAGGCGGAAGCCTATGCAAATGATGTTATTCCAAGAGCACGAGGGGAAGCGCAAAAAATTCTACAAGCAGCAGAAGCATATAAGAAAGAAGTTGTTGCAAAAGCTGAAGGTGAAGCAAGCAGATTTATAGCTATCTACAACGAGTATAAAAATGCGAAAGCAGTTACTCAAGAGAGAATGTATTTAGAAACTATGGAAAAAGTTTTAGCTGATATTGATAAAGTAATTATAGAAAAAAATGCAGGTTCAGGAGTAGTTCCATATTTACCTTTACCTGAATTAAAAAAGAAAGCTACAAATTAAGATGAAAGCTGGAAAAATATTAGCAGGAGTATTAGTTGCAATTGGTGTTGTAGCTTTTTTATCAGTAATTATAGTTAAAGAGGTTAACCAAGCAATTATTCTTCAATTTGGTGATCCAAAAAGAATTATAATGAAGCCAGGTTTAAATTTTAAAATTCCATTTATTCAAAACGTTGTTTATTTAGATAAAAGAATTTTAAATTTAGATGCTCCGCCCGAAGAGGTTATTGCATCAGATCAGAAACGTTTGATTGTGGATGCATTTGCAAGATTTCAAATCGTTGATCCACTAAAGTTTTATATTTCAGTTGGAAATGAAAGAGTTGCAAGGTCAAGATTATCAACAATTATAAATTCAAGAATAAGAAATGTATTAGGTCAAGAGGAATTACAAACATTATTATCTAAAGATAGATCTAAGCAAATGGCTTTAATTAAAGAAGGTGTAAACAATGAAGCACAAAACTTTGGAATTAATATAGTTGATGTAAGAATTAAAAGAGCAGATTTACCTCAAGCTAACAGTGATGCGATTTATAGAAGAATGCAAACTGAAAGGGAAAGAGAGGCAAAAGAATTCAGAGCAAAAGGTGCAGAGATGGCAGTTACAATAACATCAACTGCAGACAAAGAAGTTACTGTGATTTTAGCAGACGCACAAAAACAGTCTGAGATCATGAAAGGGGAAGGCGATGGAGAAAGAAATAAAATATTTGCTGACGCCTTTGGCCAAGATCCTGAATTTTTTGCTTTCTATAGAGCTATGCAAGCATATGAAAAAGCTCTTATTGGTGGTGAAACTTCATTAATTTTATCACCTGATAGTGAATTTTTTAAATTTTTTGGAAATATAAAACCTGAAATCCAACAATAATTCTTAAATGCGTGAGCTAGTTATAGCTTTTGGTCTTTTCTTATTTATTGAAGGTATTTTGTACGCCTTATTTCCAGCAAAAATGAAAAGTATGTTAAAAAAATTAGAACTTGTTAAAGATAGTCAGCTTAGATCGGGTGGACTAATTTTTGCATTAATAGGTTTTATAATTATTTATTTTATTAAAAGCTAATATGAATAAGATTAAACTTATATTCTTAACGCTACTTATTTCATTTACTTTTTCATTGAATGTAAATTCTAAACCAGTTCCTGCTTCATTTGCAGATCTTGCTGAAAAATTAATGCCATCGGTTGTAAATATTTCTACAACAACCACTATCACAACAAATACCAATCCTTTTCCTTTTCAATTCCCTCCAGGGTCTCCTTTTGAGGATATGTTTAAAGAATTTGGGACACCTCAACAAAAACAATCAGCTGCATTAGGTTCTGGATTTATAATTGATGAGAAAGGGATTGTAATTACGAATAATCACGTTATCCAAGATGCTGACGATATTATTGTTAGGGTAAATGGTGACCAAGAATTTAAAGCTAAAGTTCTGGGTGCTGACCCACTAATGGATATTGCTGTTTTACAATTGGAGACAGATGAAAAATTTATTCCAGTAGCATTTGGAGATTCTGACAAAGCAAGAATTGGAGATTGGGTTTTAGCAATTGGAAATCCGTTTGGTTTAGGTGGAACTGTTACTGCTGGAATTATTTCAGCAAGAAATAGATCAATTGGTTTATCAAGATATGAAGATTTTATTCAAACAGATGCATCTATAAATTCTGGTAATTCAGGTGGACCTTTGTTTGATATGAATGGAAATGTAATTGGAATTAATACAGCAATTCTTGGACGGAATGGTTCTATTGGAATTGGATTTTCTATACCATCAAACAGTGCTCAAATTGTAATTAAACAATTAATCGAATTTGGTGAAACAAAAAGAGGATGGTTAGGAGTTAGAATTCAAGATGTAACAAAAGAAATTGCTCAAGTTGAAAAATTAGACAAAGCACGAGGAGCATTAGTTGCTAGTGTTGCAGAAAATAGTCCTTCAGAAAAAGCAGGAATTCAAGCTGGCGATATTATTTTAGAATTTAATGGAGAAAAAATAAATCAAATGAAAGAACTTCCAGCTATTGTAGCAAGAACTGAAGTTGGAAAAAAAGTTGTGGTTAAAATTTGGAGAGATAAAAAAGAGATTGTTAAAAATGTTATTTTAGGAAGATTAGAAACTTCAGATGATTTCAAAATAAGTAAAAATCAGGAAACTCAAAAACAAAATAATGAAGAAATAATTGAAAGTTTAAAAATTGCAGTAAGACTATTAACTAAAGAAGATATTAAAAATAGAAATTTACCAAATCAGACAACAGGACTTGTGATAACAAAAATTGCAAACAACAGCCCTGTAGCAAATTCTATAGAGCTCAACAGTATTATTATTGAAGCTCAGAAGAAAAAAATTAGATCAGCTAATGACTTAAGAGATATTACTAAAGAAGTTCTTAATTCAAATCAAAAGACAGTTTTACTCGCAATCTATAATAATCAAAATCAACGAAGATACATCGGTGTTAAGTTAGACTGATCATGGATTTAAAATCCAAGATTATATTAATCTCAGGTCCAACAGCTTCAGGAAAATCAAGTTTTGCAATTAAGTTTGCAAAAAAAGTAAACGGAGAGATTATCAATGCAGATAGCATGCAAATATATAAAGAGCTTAAAATCTTGTCAGCTAGACCAGATCCTAAAAAATATCAGAAAATAAAACATCACTTATATGGTTTTCATAGTGTAACAAAAAACTTCTCCACAGGCGATTGGCTTAAGCTAGTCATTAAAAAAATTAAGGAAGTTCAAAAAAGAAAAAAAACTCCAATTCTTGTTGGAGGGACAGGTTTATACTTTAAAGCTTTAACTGATGGTTTAGTTAAAATACCAAATATTTCATTGAAATTAAGAAATCAAATTAGAGATTTACAAAAAAAACTTGGACAAAAGAAGTTTTATGAAAAACTATTAAAATTAGATCCATCCTCAAGAGGAAAAATAAACCCTACAGATACCCAAAGATCCATAAGAGCTTATGAAGTTAAAAAGTTTACAAAAAAATCTCTTACTGAATGGTTTAAAAACACAAAATCAAACTTCGTGGAAGACGATTTCTTTAAAGTTTATATTGATTTTCCTAGACAAGAATTAATAGGGCGTATCAATGTTAGAACAAGGGAAATGATAGAAAATGGAGCACTTAAAGAAGTAAAAGATTTCATAAAGTTAAGGGTTAGAAAAGATAAAAGTGCCAACAAGGCCATCGGAGTTAATGAAATTAGAGAATATTTAAAAAAACAAAAAGATTTGAATGATACTAAAGAAAAAATAGCCATAAAAACTAGACAATACGCCAAAAGACAAAGTACTTGGGCTAGAGGTAACATGATCAGTTGGACTAAATTAAAGCCACAAGACATAAATAATTTTTTGAAAAAAATTTAAAATTTCCATTCTTAAACTTGACCAATGAGCACAACTTCAGCTAGATTGCCTAATGCCAAAATTATTAACTGGAGCAGAAATTGTATTTAAATGTCTTGAAGAACAAAAGGTAGAACATATCTTTGGTTATCCAGGTGGCGCAGTGTTACCGATTTATGATGAATTAAAAAATCATCCTTCTATAAAACATATTTTAGTTAGACACGAACAAGGTGCCGGTCACGCAGCTGAAGGCTATGCGAGGTCATCAGGAAAACCAGGTGTAGTTTTAGTTACATCAGGTCCTGGTGCAACCAATGTTGTTACAGCATTAACCGATGCGTATATGGACTCTGTCCCACTAGTTTGTATTTCTGGTCAAGTACCAACACATTTAATTGGAACAGATGCTTTTCAAGAATGTGACACCACAGGAATTACAAGACCTTGTACGAAACACAATTGGTTAGTTAAAGATATTAATGATCTTTCTAAAGTTATTCATGAGGCTTTTAGAGTTGCAACAACTGGAAGACCTGGACCTGTCTTAATTGATATTCCAAAAGATATCCAGTTTGCAAAAACAAAATACAAAAAACAAAATAAAGAAAAAAAATTAAATGGAAAATCGCATAATAAATTTTCTAAAGATCAAATTGATGAATTAGTTAAATTATTAAGCAAGGCTAAAAAACCAATCATCTATAGCGGGGGCGGAGTAATTAACTCTGGTCCAAAAGCAAGTCAGGCTCTAAGAGAATTTGTTGAGCTAACTGGTTTTCCAATAACTTCTACACTTCAGGGATTAGGTGCGTATCCTGGAGATGATAATCAATTTTTAGGAATGCTTGGTATGCACGGTACTTATGAAGCAAATAATGCTATGCATGATTGTGATCTTTTAATTAACATTGGTGCAAGATTTGATGACCGTATTACTGGAAAAATTGATGAGTTTTCACCAAATTCAAAAAAGGTTCATATTGATATAGATCCATCATCAATTAATAAAATTATTAAAGTGGATCTTGCAATAGTTGGGGACGTTACGAGTGTTATCAGCAAAATTAATAAGACAATTTCTAAAAGAAAAAATGGTCATAGCAAATCAAATAAATCGAATATAGCTAAGTGGTGGGAGCAAATCGAAAAATGGAGAGAAAAAGATTCTCTTAATTTTGTAAATAGTGATGAAAGTATAAAACCTCAACATGCCGTTAAAAGACTTTATGAATTAACTAAGAATAAAGATACCTATGTTACTACCGAAGTTGGACAACATCAAATGTGGGCTGCTCAGCATTATAAATTTAATAAACCAAATAGATGGATGACATCTGGTGGCTTAGGAACTATGGGTTACGGATTACCAGCAGCAGTTGGTGTACAAATTGCTCATCCTGAAAAATTAGTAATTGATATTGCTGGAGAAGCCTCAGTTTTAATGACTATGCAAGAAATGTCTACGGCAGTTCAATACAATCTTCCTATAAAAATTTTTATTTTAAATAATCAATATATGGGAATGGTTAGACAATGGCAGGAGTTGCTTCATGAAAAAAATTATTCCGAAAGTTACTCTGAAGCATTACCAGATTTTATGAAAATGGCTGAAGCATATGGATGCAAAGGAATCAAAGCAGACAATCCAGCTGATCTTGATGATAAAATTCAGGAAATGATTGATTATGATGGGCCTGTTATATTTGATTGTCATGTGGATCCTAACGAGAATTGCTTCCCAATGATACCATCTGGAAAACCTCATAATCAAATGATCTTGGGCCCAAATGATCAAGAGGAAAATAAAATTAAAGGAAAAGGCAAAGCCTTAGTATAATCATAATGCCGAAATCAAAGTCAGCTTACAGCATACCTACGAAGAAACAAAAACCAGATACATATATTTTTGTAGTATGGGTAGACAATGAGGCTGGAGTTTTGGCAAGGGTTGTAGGTTTATTTTCAGGCCGAGGGTATAATATTGAGTCATTAGCAGTTGCTGAGGTTGACGCTGTTAAAAATATTTCAAGAATAACAATTGTTACTACTGGAACACCTCAGGTTATTGATCAAATAAGACTTCAATTAACAAAATTAGTACCAGTTCATAAAGTTGCTGAATTTAAAAGAGAAGATAAAGGAGTAATATTTAAAGAAATGGCATTATTTAAAGTTGTTGGAAAAAGAAATAAAATTCAAAAATGCTTAAATGCTTGTAAAAAATTTAATCCCGTAATATTAGACGAAACAAAAACTTCAGCAGTAATTCAAATAACTGCTCTGAGAAGAGAAATTGATAAAATGAATAAAAGATTAAAGCCCTTAGGACTTATTAGCACTTCGAGAACTGGGGCAGTAGCTATGACCAGAGGTGCTAAAATATTTAATTAATTTAATAGGAGAGACGATATGAAAATGTTTTATGAAAAAGATGCAGATGTAAACCTGATTAAGAGTAAAAAAGTTGCTATTTTTGGTTATGGAAGCCAAGGACACGCTCATGCATTAAACCTAAAAGATAGTGGAGTAAAAGAAATTGTTGTGGCATTAAGAGAAGGTTCATCTAGTGCAGCAAAAGCAGAGTCAAAAGGATTAAAGGTAATGAATTTATCTGATGCTGCAGAGTGGGCTGATGTAGTAATGATTCTTACACCAGATGAATTACAGGCAGAAATTTACAAAAATCATATTGAACAAAGAGTAAGAGAGGGAACAAGTATCGCTTTTGCTCATGGTTTAAATGTTCATTACGATTTAATTAAAGCTAGAAAAGATCTAGATGTTTTTATGGTTGCTCCCAAAGGACCTGGTCACTTAGTTAGAAGTGAATATGAAAAAGGAGGTGGAGTGCCTTGTTTATTTGCAGTTCATCAAGATGGTTCAGGAAAGGCAAGAGATTTAGCTCTATCTTATGCTTCAGCAGTTGGTGGAGGAAGATCAGGAATTATTGAAACTACATTCAAAGACGAAGTTGAAACAGATTTATTTGGTGAACAAACAGTACTTTGTGGAGGTTTGGTAGAGCTAATTAAAAATGGTTATGAAACTTTAGTTGAAGCTGGATATGAACCAGAGATGGCATATTTTGAGACAGTTCATGAAGTTAAATTGATTGTTGATTTAATTTATGAAGGTGGAATTGCGAACATGAATTATTCTATTTCGAATACTGCTGAATATGGTGAATATCAATCTGGACCCAGAGTAGTTAATAAAGAAGAAACTAAAAAAAGAATGAAAGAAGTTTTGGCTGAAATTCAATCTGGAAAATTCACTAAAGAGTGGATGGATGAATGCAAAAATGGCCAAAAAAAATTCCTTGCAACGAGAGCTAAATTAGCTGAGCATCCTGTTGAAAAAGTTGGTGCAGAATTAAGAGCTATGATGCCTTGGATAGGTAAGAAAAAATTAGTTGATAGCGATAAAAGTTAAATTTTATCAGTAAATTATTGCTACTATAATTCAATTATTTCACTTATACTTTTTTAAATAAATTTAAAAAACGAGGGGAATAATGAAGACTAAAAATATAGTAAGAATACTATTGTCATTAGTTCTAGTATTCGGATTTTCTTCAGCATGGGCAAAAACTATTAAATGGTCTATGCAAGGAGACAGTTTAACACTAGATCCACATGCACAAAATGAGGGTCCAACTACTCAAGTATCTAGACAAGTTTACGAAGCTCTAGTTCAAAGAGGCTTGGACATGAAAATAGGACCTGCCTTAGCTACAAAATGGAAAGCAACTGACCCAAATACTTGGATCTTCACTTTAAGAGAAGATGCTAAGTTTTCAGATGGCTCAGGAATGACATCTGCAGATGTTGTTTTTAGTATATTAAGAGCTAAGCAAAGAACATCTGACTTTAAAGAATACATCAGTACAGTTTCAAATGTTGAAGCGGTTGGAGATTACTCAGTTAAAATAACTACAAGTAAACCTAATCCTATTCTTTTGAACCAATTGTCTAACATTTTTATAATGTCTAAAGCTTGGTCAGAGAAAAACTTTGCAATGTCTCCACAAAATTGGGATGCAGGACAAGAAACTTTTTCTGCTACTAATGCTATGGGAACTGGTCCTTTTAAAATAACTTTAAGAGAACCAAATACTAAAACAGTGTTTAAAAGAAATAAACATTGGTGGGGTGAGATGAAGGACAAAAAAGTAACTCAAATTGAATTAATGCCTATAAAAAATGCAGCTACAAGAGTTGCAGCTTTATTATCAGGTGAAATTGATATAGTTACTGATGCTCCAGTTCAAGATTTAAAAAGAATTGGATCTTCTTCAGGTCATAAAGTTGAAAGTACAGCTCAAATGAGAACAATTTTCTTAGGTATGGATCAAGCAGCTGACAAATTAAGAACTGGAAATACAGGTGATAATCCATTCAAGAAAAAAGAAGTAAGACAAGCTCTTTATCAAGCAATTGATATTGAAGCGATCAAGAAAAAAGTTATGAGAGGTTTAAGTGAACCAGCAGGAATTATAACTTTCCCAGGTGTAAATGGATATACATCTGATCTTGATAAAAGATTACCTTACGATGTTAATGCTGCAAAAAAACTTTTAGCTGATGCGGGTTATCCTAATGGTTTTGACGTTGAACTTAGATGTCCTAATGACAGATATGTAAACGATGAGGCAATATGTACTGCTGTTGTTGGAATGTTGGGTAAAATTGGAGTTAACGTTAACTTATTTGCTCAAACTAAAAGTAAACACTTCAAAGAGCTTAAAGATGATCAAGGTGATTTTTATATGCTAGGATGGGGTGTTCCAACTTTAGATAGTCACTATGTTTTCCATTATTTATATGAGTCTGGTGCTAGCTGGAACAAAGTTAACTTTAGTAATGCAGAAGTAGATGCTGCAATAAGAGTTATGGAAGGTGAAGTTGATTTAGATAAGAGAAATGCTGCAATTGCAAAAGCTTGGAAAATAGTAAAAGACGATATTTCTTATCTTCCTTTACATCACCAAGTAATTTCTTGGGCATCTAAAAGCAATGTTAATGTTCCTATCAGACCGAATAATGAACCGTTATTCAGAACTGCTAGTTTTAACTAATTAAAAATTATTACAAGCCCTTTAAATTTTTAAAGGGCTTGTAAGTTTAAACCTTCACAAATTGATAAAATATTTTTTTAAAAGGCTGTTTCAATCTGCTTTGGTGATGTTGGTTGTTGCCTTTGTGTCTTTCTCTTTATTTAATTTTGTTGGAGATCCAATCAATAACATGGTTGGAGAAGAAACTTCTGATGAGGAAAGAGCAGAATTGAGAGAAACACTTGGTTTAATGGATCCAATTCATGTACAGTTTTCAAGATTTATAGTTAATGCTTCTAAGGGTGAGTTTGGAATTTCATATCAATTAAGAAGGCCTGTTTCAGAATTAATAGTTGAAAGATTGCCTGCAACTATTGAACTTGTGGTTATTTCAGCACTAATTGCACTTGTAACTGGTACATTATTGGGAGTTTATACAGGTATAAATCGAAAAGGTTTTTTAAGTGATTTTGTTTTAGCCATCTCTTTGTTGGGGGTTTCACTTCCCACATTTGTAATTGGTATATTATTTATATATCTGTTTGCGGTAATTTTAGGAATATTACCCTCTTTTGGAAGAGGAGAAGTTGTTGATTTAGGTTTTTGGACCACAGGTTTTTTAACGGTTTCAGGACTTAAAGCAATTATACTTCCTTCAGTAACATTAAGCCTTTTCCAAATGACCTATATCATCAGACTTGTCCGAGCAGAGATGATGGAAATATTACAAACAGATTATATTAAATTTGCGCGTGCTCGAGGTATTAGTGAAAATAGCATTAAATACAAACATGCATTAAAAAATGGATTGATACCAGTAATAACTATAGCAGGAATAAATATTGGAACTCTAATTGCGTTTTCAATTATTACTGAAACAGTTTTTCAATGGCCTGGCATGGGCTTCTTGTTTATTCAAGCAGTTCAATTCGTAGATATACCAATCATGTCAGCTTATTTAGTTTTTATAGCTTTTGTTTTCGTAATGATAAATTTTATAGTTGATATTCTTTATTATTTAATTGATCCAAGAATAAGAGTTAAAGGAGATGTTGCAAGTGGATAACAAAACTTTAAGTACTTGGGAAAGAATAAAAGATAGTGACATTTATCATAGCTTTATTAAATCCCCTACTGCAATTGTATCATCTACTATTTTGTTTATAATTTTTTTCTGCTCTTTCTTTGTTGAACTGGTAACACCTTACAATCCTTTTGACCCATCCTCTCTCTCACTGATGGATGCTTTCACACCACCATCATGGACAGAAGATGGTCTTTCTAAATTTGTTTTAGGCACTGATGGACAAGGAAGAGATATGCTATCGACAATTTTGTATGGATGTAGGATTTCGTTAATTGTAGGTTTTTCTGCGATAATTTTTAGTTTAATCCTTGGAGTTGGATTGGGATTAACGGCTGGATTTTTTGGTGGGAAATATGAAATGATAGTAATGAGGTTAACCGATGTTCAGTTAACAGTACCAAGTATTTTGATGGCATTATTGGTTGATGGTATAGCAAGAGGATTAATCTCTAGAGAAATGCATGATGAAATGGCAATTTATGTTTTAATATTTGCAATTGGGATTTCAGAGTGGCCACAATTTGCAAGAGTTTCAAGAGCAGCAACTTTGGTCGAAAAAAATAAAGATTATGTTTCAGCATCAACAATAATCGGTGTTTCAAATATAATTATTATGTTTAAACATATTTTACCAAATATTTTAAGACCAGTATTAGTGATTGGAACTATTGGTTTAGCTCTTGCTATTTTAGCTGAGTCTACTTTAAGTTTTTTAGGAGTTGGTGTGCCTCCAACAACACCTTCTTTAGGTACATTAATAAGACTTGGTAATGACTTTTTATTTTCAGGAGAATGGTGGATAACTTTTTTTCCAGCAATTTTCTTAGTTATTTTAGCGTTTTCAATAAATTTATTAGGGGATTGGATGAGAGATACTTTAAATCCAAAATTAAAAAAATGACATTTTTAAAAATAAATAATCTAAGTGTTGATTATCAAATGAGAAAAGAAACAGTTTACGCTGCAAAAAATGTCAATATTGAGGTTAATAAAGGAGAAATTTTAGGATTAGTTGGAGAGTCTGGATCAGGAAAAAGCACTGTAGGAAACGCTATTATAAATTTAATTGATGAACCAGGTAAGGTATCTAGTGGCTCAGTTACTTTAGGTGATCTCAACATTTATGAAAATTCTGAAAGTATTGCAAAATACAGAGGAAATAAAATTGGATTGATATTTCAAGATCCTCAAACTTCACTTAACCCAATTCTTACAGTAGGTGAACAGTTAATTGAAACAATTCAAACTCATCTTAAATTGAGCAAAGAAGAAGCAAAAAATAAATCTATAAATCTATTGAAAGAGGTTGGCATAAAAGATGCAGAAACAAGATTTGATAATTATCCTCATCAATTCTCAGGTGGAATGAGACAGCGAGTAGTAATTTCTTTAGCTCTATGTTGCGAGCCAGAATTGTTAATTGCAGATGAACCAACAACAGCATTAGATGTATCAATTCAATCTCAGATTTTAGAATTAATTAAAAAATTAACAAAAGAAAGAAACCTTGCGGTCATCTTAATTACTCATGACATGGGGGTTATAGCTGAAACCGCAGACCGAGTTGCAGTTATGAAAAGTGGTAATTTAGTTGAAATTGGTGAAACCAAAAAAATATTAACTAAACCACAAGAAAATTATACTAAAAGTTTAGTAAGTTCTGTTCCACCAACTAACAAAAAAATTTCAAGATTTGTAATAGTTGAAAAAAAAAACAGTGACAAAAAAGAAAATAATATCAAAATATTAAATAGATGGTCAAAGAAAGAAATTACAAAACAAAATTTAGTAGAAATAAAAAATCTTAATAAAAGTTTTGATGATAATTTTTTTACAGAAAATTCAAAAAATTCTGTGATGGCTGTTAATGATGTTTCGTTTGAAATAAAGGAGAGCGAGTCTTTTGGCTTAGTGGGAGAAAGTGGAAGTGGAAAATCTACAATTGCAAAAATGATTGTAAATTTATTTAAACCTACTTCTGGAGATATCTTCTTTGACAAAGTTTGTATAACAAAAATTAAACAGAGATCTGAGTTAATGAAATTTAGAAAACAAATTCAAATGATATTTCAAGACCCTTATTCTTCACTAAATGGAAGATTAAAAGTAAAAGATATAATTGCAGAACCAATTACACTTCACAACCCATCCATATCAAATATAGATTTAAATAATTATATTTATGACTTACTTGAGTCTGTAGAATTAACTCAAAAATCTGCAGATCGATATCCGCATGAATTTTCAGGAGGACAGAGACAGAGAATATCAATTGCAAGAGCGCTTGCCACACAACCAAGACTTTTGGTTTGTGACGAACCTACTTCTGCTTTAGATGTAAGTATACAAGCCCAAATATTAAATTTACTTAAAGATCTCCAAGAACAATTAAATTTAACAATTTTATTTATTAGCCATGACCTACCGGTTGTTAGACAAATGTGCGATAGAATTGGAGTCTTAAAAGACGGCAAATTGTGTGAGGTTTCAAACACTGAGGATTTATTTTTAAAACCTGGCCATGAATATACAAAAGAGCTTTTACGGTTAATGCCTAAAATTGAGTCTATTTATAATTAATTTTTCGTAAGCCTAAAATGGTCGATTAAAATTGATTATTTAACTAATTATTTTGCAATCTCTCTCATAGATTGTATTATAGATTTTCTAAAAATTTAGTTATGAGCAATAAAGATAGAGTCTTTATATTTGATACTACTATGCGTGATGGCGAGCAATCGCCAGGAGCGTCTATGAGCTTAGAAGAAAAAATTCAAATCGCTAGAGTGTTTGATGAATTAGGTATAGACATAATTGAAGCAGGTTTTCCTATAGCTTCACCAGGGGATTTTGAAGCTGTTTCAGAAGTAAGTAAAATTTTAAAAAACTCTATTCCCGCAGGACTTTCAAGACACTCAGTAAAAGATATTGATAGAGCTTATGAAGCTCTAAAACATGCGCCAAGATTTAGAATACATACATTTATTTCTACTAGCCCTTTACACATGAAGCATAAATTAAATATGTCTCCGGAAGATGTTTACGAGTCAATTGGAAAACATGTTGCTTATGCAAGAAAGTTTACTGATGACGTTGAGTGGTCTTGTGAAGATGGAACAAGAACTGATATGGATTACATGTGTAAAACTGTAGAGCTTGCAATTAAAAATGGAGCTACGACAATTAATATTCCTGATACAGTTGGTTACACAATACCATCTGAGTTTACTACAATTATAGAAACTTTATTAAATAAAGTTCCAAATATTGATAAAGCAATTTTATCAACTCATTGTCATAATGATTTAGGTTTAGCAGTAGCTAACTCGTTAGCTGGAGTTCAAGCCGGAGCAAGACAAATTGAATGTACAATAAATGGATTAGGAGAAAGAGCAGGAAATGCTGCTCTTGAGGAAGTTGTTATGGCAATTAAAACAAGACCTGATTTAATGCCATACGAAACTGGAATTAATACAACACTTTTAAGCAAAGCTTCAAAAATTGTTTCGAATGCAACAGGATTTCCTGTTCAATATAATAAAGCCATCGTTGGAAAAAACGCTTTTGCACATGAAGCAGGAATACATCAAGATGGAATGTTAAAAAATAGACAAACTTACGAAATAATGACACCTGAAAGCGTAGGAGTTAAACAAACTTCTTTAGTAATGGGTAAGCATTCAGGCAGACATGCATTTAAAGATAAATTAAACAGTTTAGGTTATCCAGATTTAACTGACGATGTAGTAGGAAACGCATTTGCAAAATTCAAAGTCTTAGCAGATAAGAAAAAACATGTCTACGATGAAGATATTATTGCCTTAGTAGAT
This sequence comes from uncultured Pelagibacteraceae bacterium, assembly GCA_902558545.1. Lineage (GTDB taxonomy): Bacteria > Pseudomonadota > Alphaproteobacteria > Pelagibacterales > Pelagibacteraceae > Pelagibacter. The sequence goes on from CACEEJ010000013.1 coordinate 14,773, forward strand.
GATAGTTTAATTGTAGATAATAAAGTAAACGCAATAACTCTTAAATCTTTAAAAGTTTTTGCTGGAACAGGAGAACCACAAAAAGCAGAAATGACTTTGGATGTTTACGGTGATGTTAAAAACGCAATAGAAACTGGAGATGGTCCAGTGGATGCAATATTCAAATGTATTAAAACTTTATATCCTCACGATGTTAACTTACAGCTTTATCAAGTTCATGCAGTTACAGAAGGAACAGATGCACAAGCAACAGTAAGTGTAAAAATAGAGGAAAAGGGTAAAACAACTGTAGGTCAAGCAGCTGATACAGATACTTTAGTTGCATCAGCAAACGCTTACATAAATGCATTAAATAAAATGATAATTAAACGAGATAAAACAGCTCCTATGGAGCAAGAAAGTCAGAAAGTAAGAGGGATATAATGGGGTTATTTAGCAGTGTTAAAAAAATATGGAGCCAAGATATGGCAATTGATCTTGGAACAGCAAACACACTTGTTGTTTTAAAGGGTCAAGGTGTAGTTTTAAATGAACCTTCGGTTGTTGCAATAGTTGATCAAGGTGGAAAAAAAAACGTATTAGCTGTTGGAGATGAAGCAAAAACAATGCTTGGAAGAACACCAGGTAACATTAGTGCAATTAGACCTCTAAGAGATGGTGTTATTGCAGATTTTATAGTTACTGAGGAAATGATTAAACATTTTATTAAAAAAGTTCATAAAGGAAGTACATTTGCAAATCCTAGAATTTTAATTTGTGTACCAACTGGTTCAACACCAGTTGAAAGAAAAGCAATTCAAGATAGTGCTCTAGCAGCAGGTGCAAGAAGAGTTCAATTAATTGAGGAACCAATTGCAGCAGCTATTGGAGCAAATCTTCCAATTTCTGAGGCAACTGGTTCAATGATTGTAGATATTGGCGGGGGCACAAGTGAAATTGCTGTAATGTCTTTGGGTGGATTGGTTTACTCTAAATCTTTAAGAGTTGCAGGTGACTCGATGGATGTAGCAATAATAGATTATATGAGAAAAGAATATAATTTATTAATTGGCGATACTACTGCTGAAAAAATAAAAAAAGAAATGGGAACAGCTGTACCAACAGGAACAAACACTTACCCAGTTAAAGGAAGAGATTTAAGATCAGGTACTCCAAAGGAAGTTAATATTACAGAAGAAGATACTGCTGAAGCACTAAATGATATTATGAAGCAAATGGTTAGTGCAATTAAAGATGCTTTAGAAAATACTCCACCTGAGTTGTCAGCTGATTTAGTTGATATGGGTTTAACTTTAACAGGTGGTGGTGCTTTGTTAAAAAATATCGATAAAAGGTTTTCTAAAGAAACAGGTTTACCAGTTCATATAGCAGATGATCCATTGTCTTGTGTAGCTGTTGGCACAGGTAAAGCTTTGGATCAAGAAGAAACTTTTTCTACTATGTTATCTGAATATTAGGAAAAATGGCTGCTGGCAGAGATGATTTTGTAATTGCCATTAGGTCAGCTTTTTTAAAAAAAAAAGATAAGCAAAAATTTTCTTTACTAACATTAATTATTTTATCAATTTTTGTAATCGTTCTAAGTAATTTAAATTTTAAAGCAATACAATTTGTTAAATTAGGAATTAATGAAGTAATTTATAGATCATCTCATATTGCATCAATCCCAGAAAATAAATTAAAAGAAATAACTTCAAAATTCAAATCACATATAGACTTATATGAAAGTCATCAGAAAGATTTAATTAAAATAGAAAATTCTAATCAACTTAAAATACAAAATGAGTTTTTAACTGCAGAAAATAAAAAGCTTAGAGAGTTACTTGATGAAAGTATAAATTCACAAGAAATTTTTGCCAGAGTTTTAATTGATAAAGACAGCCCATATTTAAAATCAGTAGTATTAAATAAAGGCACAAAAGATAAAGTAAAAATTGGAATGGCAGTTATTGATGATGTTTATCTAGTTGGCCAGATAATTGAAGTAAATTATACTAATTCAAGGGCATTACTATTGTCTGACCTTAATAGTAAAATACCATCTATTTTAGAGCCAGATGACATACAAGCTGTAATATCTGGGACAGGAAGTGATTTTGGAAAAATTGAACATACTCAAGAAGAATTTAGTGAGGATTTTAAAAATAAAGAAATTTTTGCTTACACCTCAGGTCTTGGTGGTTTATTCAAACCCGGTATACCAATTGGAAAAATTAACGACATATCAGAAGGAAAAATTAATTTTTTTTCTGATTTTACACAACTCAACTATGTAAAAATAGTTTCTTATAAAATTGGTGGAGAAGAATAATGTCATCACTTAATAAAAGTCCTTTTTTAAAAATATTCTTATCCTATATACCTTTTATAATGTTATTTTTTTCTGTATTTAATGAATTTGATTTTAATTACTTAAAACTTGATTATTTTTCTTTTAATTTTGTTCATCTATTAATTTTCTTTTGGACTTTAAGAAATCCTGATCAATTAGGTTATCTAGCAATTTTCTTTGCAGGAATAATTAATGATGTTGTAATAGGTATACCAATAGGAATTAGTAGTTTTTGTTACCTTATTCTTTGCTCAGTAACAGCTTACATAAGAAACATTACTTTAACCCCAAATTTTATGAAGGACTGGATATCATTATTATTCACAATTTTATTAATAAATTCAATTCAAGTGATTATTTTGGATTTAGTCTTTTTGATTAAAGTTGATTACACAAATTATTTGATTAACTCAGGTTTTACTTTTTTATTTTATCCAATATTTTTTTTAATTTTTAATTTTTTAAACGAAAGAATTTCATATCAAACAAATGATTAAATTTAATTCAGGAATAAGAAAAACAGATGTAATTAATAGAAGGATGTTCATAATCGGAGCAGCAAAAGTAGTGGTTTTTGTTGGTATCGTTGCTCGTTTATTTTCTCTTCAAATAAACGAAAATAAAAAATATTTAACACTTTCAGATAAAAATAGAATTAGAGAATGGAAACTCCCACCTACAAGGGGAAATATTGTTGATTATTTTGGAAATGTAATTGCAGGGAATTTAAAAGTTTATCAATTACATATAATTCCAGAGCAAGTTGAGAATTTCAATTATTTACTAGTTAGATTGAAAAATCTTTTAAATCTAAGTGACAAAAGAATTGCAAGAATAAATAAATTAAAAGCAGAGCTAAAACCGTGGGACAGTATTATTGTTTCTGAAAACTTAAGTTGGAGTCAATTTGTAAAAATTAATAATTATTTATACGATCTTGTTGGCGTTAAACCAGTAATGACAATCTCCAGAAACTATCCATTTAATGATGTATACACACATGTTCTTGGATATGTGAGTCAACCAAATGAACAAGAAATTTTAGAAAATGAAATTATCCAAGAAAGATTTGTACCAGGAATGAAAATTGGAAAACTAGGCTTAGAGAAAAGACTTGAAAATCATTTAATTGGAACAAATGCTATTCAAAGATATGAAGTAAATGCTTACGGTAAAAGAATTAATCAACTCGAGCATCAAAAAGGTGAGCAAGGATCAAAAATACGTTTAACTGTAGACACAGAAATACAAAAAGCTTGTGGCAAATTGTTAAATGAAAAAGCAGGATCTATAAGTGTAATGGATATCTATACTGGAGATATAATAGCAATGTATTCATCTCCATCTTATAATCCAAATTTATTTTTATTTGGAATAAGTCAAGATGAGTGGCAATTAATTAGAAATAATCCGTTAAAACCACTACTCAATAAAACTCTTTCAGGTCTATACTCACCAGGTTCAACAATAAAACCTATCGTTGCGCTTTCAGCTTTAGAAAATAAAGTAATAGATACAAAGTTTAAAGTTAAATGCACAGGAAAAATAGAGTTATATGGACAAACATTTCACTGTTGGAAGGAAAAGGGACATGGCTGGGTTAGTCTGAAAAATGCAATGAAGCAATCTTGTGATACATATTTTTATGAGGTTGCTAGGTTATTAGGTGTTGATAGATTAAACATTACAGCTGAAAAGTTTGGCTTAGGTAAAAAAGTTCTCGGCGATTATTTTGATAATGAAAAAAAAGGATTATTTCCAAATACAAAATGGAAAAAAAATAATCTTGGTAAAGGCTGGGTATTAGGAGAGACCTTAATAACAGGTATTGGACAAGGCTATATACAATCAACTCCTTTACAACTTTGTATGATGACTGCACAAATTGCTAATGGAGGCTTTGCTGTAAAACCGAAAATCATTGTCGATAGTAATCCAATTTCTTATCAAGATGCAAAACAATCAATGGAAAGCGGGTTATTATTTGATACCGACTCTGAGGAATTGTTAGACAAAAAGTTATTTAAAAACCAAAGAAATATTAAGATTGTTCAAGAAGCAATGTTTGCTTCGACCAATGAAAGATTTGGAACTTCTTATAAATCAAGAATTGATGACCCTAAATATCAATTTGCAGGAAAAACTGGAACAGCCCAAGTCAAGAGAATTAGCAAAAGAGAGAGGGAATTGGATTTAGAATTAGAGCAAATACCATACAAAGATAGAGATCATGCTTTGTATGTTGCTTATGGACCATATGTTAACCCGCGATATGCGCTTAGTATAATTGTTGAGCATGGTGGTTCAGGAAGTAAGGCGGCAGCACCAATTGCAAAAAAATTATTTAAATTAATAATCGACAGACATGATTTAAGAAATAAACAATCAAATTTTGAGAGGATTACCGTTTAAATGTTTCAGCACGACAGATTAAATAATGAGATTACATTATTTCAAAAAATAAAAAACCTAGACTATATATTATTGATTTCTGTTATTCTTCTTTCTGTATTAAGTGTTTTTGTTATGTATTCTACAGATGGTGGTGAAATACTTTTTCATACAAAAAACCATTTTGTAAAACTTGCAGTTTTTTTTCCTTTAATGATTTTTGTGGCTTTCTTTAATATAAAATTTTGGCATAACTTTTCTTATATAATCTATTTTATAGTAATACTTTTATTAATTTATGTTTCATTTTTTGGACTAAAGTCCTCTGGTTCACAAAGATGGATGGATCTTTATTTATTTGTTCTGCAACCTTCAGAACTTATGAAAATAGCAATCATAATGTGTCTTGCAAAATACTTTCATAGAATAAAAATAGAAAATGTTAATTCGTTTACAAGTATAACAATTGTGTTATCGATTATAATAATTCCAATAATTTTTGTAATTGCTCAACCTGATCTTGGTACATCTATATTAATTGCATTAAGTGGATTAATTATATTGTGGTTAGGAGGTATGAAAATTAAATATTTTATATACTCATTTATTACTTTCTTAATTTCGCTTCCATTTATAATCTCATTTCTTAAACCATATCAAAAATTAAGAATATTAACTTTTTTAGATCCAGATAGAGATCCTTTGGGCGCTGGATATCAAATTATACAGTCAAAAATAGCAATTGGCTCAGGAGGCCTTAACGGAAAAGGTTTTTTAAAAGGAACTCAGAGCTACTTAGATTTTTTACCTGAAAAACATACAGATTTTATATTCACATTATTTTCAGAAGAGTTTGGTTTTATAGGCTCAGTTGGTCTTTTGATATTATACTCAATAATAATTTTTAGAATTATAAGAATAGGAGCAATTTCGAGGAGCAATTTTGCCAGACTTTTTTGTTTTGGTTATGCTTTTGCAATTTTTATTTATATTGTAGTAAATTTATCTATGGTTTTGGGTCTGCTACCTATAGTTGGTTCTCCATTACCCATCATGTCGTATGGAGGTTCCTCAATGTTAGCCACTATGATTGGATTAGGTATAGTATTGAGTGCAAAAATTAATCATAAACAAATGATTGCATAATTTGTCACTCTCTTAATTTTATTTTTAATTGTATAACAAACTTATGAATAAAAATACTAAGGTAGGAATAGTTGGAGCAGGGATTCAAGGTGTGTCTAATGCTTTGTTTCTTCAAAAAAAAGGCTTCGATGTAACTATCTTTGATAGAGATAACCCAGGTAGCCAAGCCGCCTCTTATGGTAATGCAGGTCACTTTTCACCATATGCATCTCTTTCTTTAAACAGAACTGATGTTCTAGCAGATGTGCCTGCAATGTTACTTAGTTCTTCAGGTCCACTTGCTTTAAAATGGAATTATGTTCCTAAAATGATTCCATGGTTTATAAAATTTATAATGAATACTACTAAAACTAAGATGATGCATACTGCTAAAAATATGCACCAAATTTTAGATCTAGCTTTACCCGCATATGATGAATTATTTGAAGAGATAAACTTAGAAGGTTTGGTTGAAAACAAAGGAATTCTTTATATATGGAATGATAAAGATCTAAAAAGTAGAGAATTAGAAATTAAAGTTAGAGATGAATTAGGTGTTGAACAACAATTAGTCACTAAAGCCGAAATACACGATCTTGAACCACATATTAAACCATTTTACCATGCTGGCGTATATTATCCTTATGCAAGACATGCAAGAAATCCAAAAAAAATTCTTTTAAAATTGTTTGATTTATTTTTGCAAAAAGGTGGAAAATTTAACAAAGTAAATATTAAAGATATTAGTTTTGTTGAAGAAAAACCAGTTTTTAAAACCGAAACTAAAAGTTATGTTTTTGATAAAGCAGTAATAGCTTGTGGAGCTTTTTCAAAAAAATTAACAGATAATCTTGGTGAAAAAATACCCTTAGATACAGAGCGTGGATACCATGTTCATTTCAAAAATTGTGATCATTTGTTAAGTAGACCTGTAATATTTTCCAATCGTGGATTTGGAATTACACCGATGGAACAAGGTTTAAGAGTTGTTGGAACTGTAGAATTTGGTGGATTAGATAATCCATTATCTAAATCAAGAGTTAAAAATTTGATAAATAATGCAAAATATATGCTTGGTGATTTACCAGAGCATGAGGATGAGTGGCTAGGTTTTAGACCAACTTTACCAGATTTTTTACCTGTTATGGGCCCATCAAAAAATTACAAAAATATTTATTATTGTTTTGGGCATCATCATTTAGGATGGACTTTAGGTCCAATTTCTGGAAAGATTGTTTCAGGGATGATAGCGAACGAAAATACAAATTTAGATTTAAAACCTTATAGTTCGCTTAGATTTAGTTAAGTGACTAAAGATAACAATTTTTTAGCTTATTTATATCTATTTTTAACAGTAACTTTTTGGGCAGGAAATTTTGTAGTAGGTAAACTTGCAAGTTTTTATGAAGTTCCTCCTTTTTCATTAAATTTTTATCGATGGCTTTTTGCTTGGTTAATTTTAGCACCTTTTACAATTCCTGAAATATTAGAGAAGAGAAACTATATAATTAAAAACTATAAACTTTTTATTGTTTTGGGAGTAACTAGTATAACAGTATTTAATTCAATTGTTTATTATTCATTAAATTTTACTCAGGTGATCAGTGGAGTTTTAATGATTTCAACTATACCTGTGATGATCATGTTGTTTTCTTCAATTTTAAAAATTGAAAAGACAAATATTTTTCAAATTATAGGAGTAGTATTTTCTTTTGCAGGAGTAATTATGATTATAACAAAAGCAAATATAGAGATATTAAAAAATTTAGATTTTAATAAAGGGGATATAACCATGGTTATAGCAATGTTTTCATGGGCATTATATTCAACTTTATTAAAGGGAAAACAATATGAGTTATCTCAAATATCATTACTTCAAGTAGTAATTACTTTTGGTTTAGTATTTTTAATACCAATTTATTTTATTGAATATCAAATTGGCTTTAGAATTAATTTAGAACTACCTTTTATTTTAATTTTATCCTATGTAGTTTTGTTTCCAGGTTTGGCATCTTTTCTTTTATGGATAAAAGGAATATCTATGATTGGCGCTAATCGCTCTGGTGTTTTTTTACACTTAATGCCAATATTAAGCGCAATTATGGCAATGATCTTTTTTAGTGAAAAATTTATGTTTTATCATATTTTAGGCGCTTGTTTTATTATTACAGGAATATTGTTATCAAATAAGAAAGTTAAAAATGCTTAAAGTTGCTATATTAGATGATTACCAAAACGTTGCTCAGCAGTTTGTAGATTTAGAAAAACTATCTGGGAAATATGAGTTTAAGATTTTTAGTGAACCTTTTTTAGACGAGGCTGATGCAATTGATCAGTTAGCTGATTTTGAAGCTTTATTAATAATGAGAGAAAGAACTCCAATTACAAAAAATTTAATTGATAATTTAAATGAATTAAAATTTGTTATAACAAGTGGATTACGAAACAAATCTATTGATTTAGAGGCTGCAAAGAAAAGAAAAATTATTGTTTGTGGTACAGATATAAATTTAAACCCAACACCTGAATTAACATGGGCACTAATTCTTGGTTTAGCTAGAAATTTTAAAGAAGAGTTTGACAATATGTATCAAGGGTATTGGCAAACTACAATTGGAGTAGAATTGAAAGGAAAAATCTTAGGTTTAATTGGTCTAGGTAGAGTAGGTACAGAAGTTGCAAAAATTGGAAAAGCATTTGGAATGCAAGTAATGGCCTGGAGTGAAAACTTAAGCTTAGATAAGTGCAAAGAATTAGATGTGCTCCCTTGTAGTAAAGATGACTTAATTACAAATTCAGATGTGCTTTCAATTCATGTTCAAGGAGGTGAAAGATACAAAGACTGTATTACCATAAAAGAATTTGATAAAATGAAAAAAACAGCATTTTTGATAAACACATCTCGTGGACCTATTGTTAATGAGGATGATTTAATTATTGCATTGTCAACAAATGTAATTGCAGGAGCTGGAATAGATGTTTATGACAAAGAACCACTACCAGAGAATAACAAACTTAGATTTTTACCAAACGCCTTGCTTACTCCTCACATAGGCTATGTAACAGCTGAAAATTATAGTATTTTTTACAATCAAATGATTGAAGGACTAGAGGCTTGTGTAAATGGAAAGCCTATCAGAGTTCTAGAGTAAAAAATGGAGCTACCCGTTGTTAATCACGAGGATTATTTTGCTAAAATTGGTGATGATCATAAATTTCCTATTAATAAATTTGGAGAATTAGCAAACTACTTGATCCAAAATAAAATAGTAAAAAAATTTCATAAACCTTCAGCCTGTTCATTTGAAACATTAAGTTATGCACATTCAAAAAAATATATTTTAGATATTCAAAACAAAACTTTAAGTAAAGAGGGAGTAAAAAAAATTGGATTTCCACTTGTAGATAGTGTTGTGCAAAGATCTTTAGTAGCTACAGGTGGAACTGTGCTAGCATCCAAACTTGCAATAAGTTATGGTATCTCATGTAATACTGCAGGTGGGAGTCACCATGCAAGTTATGATGGAGGTGCAGGTTATTGTGTATTTAATGATGTTGCAGTTGCGTCACATTATTTACTTAATAGAGGTCTTGCTAATAAAATTTTAATTGTTGATTTAGATGTTCATCAAGGAAATGGAAATTCAGAAATTTTTAAAGATAATAGAAGTGTATTTACATTCAGCATGCATTCCAAAACTAATTATCCTGCTAAAAAATCAAATAGTGATTTAGATGTAGAACTTGAGGATAACTTAGAGGATGACGCTTATATCAAAACACTTAAACATTACTTAAAAGAGCTAAATCAAGAAAATTTTGATTTTATTTTTTATATAGCAGGTGTTGATATTCATTTTAATGATAGATTGGGTAAATTAAAAATCTCTGACGAGGGAATAAAACTTAGAGATGAGCTTGTGGTAGAAAACTTTTTTTCTAGACGGATACCATTTTGTGGAGTTTTGGGTGGTGGTTACAACAAGGATTTTAATAAACTTGTTGAATTACATTCAATGTTACATCAATCTTGTGCTAAATATATAGGATCATGACGAAAAAAATAAATCCCAATTTAACTGCTGAGCAAAAATTAATTTTATTTGAGGAAGGTACTGAACGTGCTGGATCAAGTGAACTTAATCATGAAAAAAGGGAAGGAAGTTTTCATTGTGCAAACTGTGGTGAAAAATTATTTGATTCAAAAACAAAATATGAGAGTGGATCAGGCTGGCCTTCTTTTTATGAATCTTTGCCTGACGTATTTGAAACCAAAACAGATCACCACATAGGTTACGCAAGAACCGAATATCATTGTAAAAAATGTGGAGGCCATCATGGACATATATTTGATGATGGACCTGAGCCTACAGGAAAACGATTTTGTAATAATGGGGTATGTTTAGTTTTTAAACCCAAGAGCTAAATTTAATGTTTGAAAATATCGATATTGAGAAAGTTAAAGAAGAGCTCAAAAATCTCTCAAAAAATTATAAAGAAAATTTTGCTAAAATTGAAAAGTTCATAGAAAATGAAATACAAGAAATATTAAATCTTAAAAAAAACAATAAATCTATAATTCCAGAAATTAGTATTAATGAGATAGATCAAAAAAAAACAAAGGTAATAGAAGATATAAAAAAAAGAGGTTGTGTAATAATCCGAGATGTTTTTGACGACAAATTCATTGAAAATTTAAACTTTCAATTAGAGAAGTATATTGATGAAAATAATTATTATGAAGATCAAAAGAAGAAAGCTGATCTAGATAAATATTTTAGTGAACTTAAATCAGGTAAACCTCAAATATATGGTCTTTATTGGTCTAAAGCACAAATAGAAATAAGACACTCAGAGCAAATGGCTAAAGTAAAAAAATGGCTTAATAATCTTTGGTTATTTGAAAACTCTGAATATAAAGTTTTTGATCCAAATAAAGAATTGTCTTATGCAGATAGAGTAAGAAGAAGAGAGCCAGGTGATGATACCTTGGGACTTTCTCCTCATTGCGATGCTGGATCTATTGAAAGATGGACTGACAGTCATTATCAAAAAATTTATAGAGATATTTTTTCTGACAACTTTGAAAAATATAATCCATTTGAAGCAAAGTATAGAGATAGAACAATAGAATTTGAGTCCCCTGCAGTTGCACATGTATTTAGAACATTTCAAGGATGGACTGCTTTAACAGAGCAAGGACCAAGTGACGGAACTTTACAATTAATACCTATTGCTAAAGGAATTGCTTATGTTTTAACCAGAGCATTACTAGATGATGTTGAAGAAAATGAATTGTGCGGATCAAAACTTGGTAGAGCTTTATCAGTAAATAAAGATTATCATTCATTACTGTTAAAAGGTTTAGTTTCAATTCCAAAAATGAAGCCAGGTGACACTGTTTGGTGGCATCCAGATGTTGTTCATGCCGTTGAAGACAAGCATTCAGGAAAAAATTATTCAAATGTTGTTTACGTTGGTGCAACACCTTATTGTAAAAAAAATTTAGATTATACAGTAAAACAATCAAAAAAATTTTTAGAAGGAAAGAGTCCACCAGATTTTGCAGCTGAAGATTATGAAATTAATTATAAAGATAGAGTTAAACTAAAAGATTTAAGCTCTTTAGCTAAGAAACAATTAGCTTTAGAGGAATGGAATTAATTATTCAAAAGATCCTGAAGTTTATTTTCTTTTTCTAAGGCTCTAACTTCGTCATAACCACCAATATGTTGGTCATCAAAAAAAATTTGTGGAATAGTTCTTTTACCATCAGCTTTTTTGATCATTTCATCCATTGCTCCATCAACTTTTGAAATATCAATTTCATTATAAGGCGCATTATTTCTAGCTAATAATCTTTTTGCAGCCTCACAATAATTACATAGTGGACCTGTATACATGGTAATTTTTTTCATGAGTTATAAATAGTCACCTTTTTTAATTTTACTAGCTATTTCTTTTCTAGAATATTCAAATTTTTTTCGATGTTTTATACTTTTTTGATTTACTCTTTTTCTCCATAACCTGAAAGATGAAGGTTTTAGAGATCTTCTCATAATTTTAATTACATCAGATTCTTTCTTCCCTGTTTTTTTTTCAATTTCCTCGAAAGTGATCCTATCTGCCCAGGCGGCCCAAATGATCCAATCCGGATCGTCCATTTTAGGCTCTGGATTTTTGACTTTGGTAATTGGTCTGTGACCTTTTTTTTTCATAAATCCTTTATATTTGAAAAAAATATTTAATGCATTTTTTTTAGCCTCTGATATTATGTATTAGATAGTCCTTCTTAGCCATCTTTAGCTCCCGGTTTTTAAGGACTATCTTTTTTTATGCTCCCCCTAGATTTTATACTTTATCTACAGAT
>CACEEJ010000014.1 GCA_902558545.1 uncultured Pelagibacteraceae bacterium
TGCCATTCTAGCATGACCGATTGCATGTGTTCCAACTACTTTATCTAAATTATATCTGTCACAGACCATTTGAGCATTTCCAAGATCTTTAATTACCTCTAAAGATTTTCCCATAGATAGAATTTCAACACCTGGAATACTTTCAATTCTTTGTGAAAAGTCTAATAAATCTTTTGTATCATAGTCAATCTCATATCTTAGTGAGTAGGGAAGAGTTCTTTCTTCTTTAACTATTTTAGCTCCCATTTCAGCCAGAGTTTCATCTACAATTTTTTTTCTTTCATCGTAAACAGATACATCCTCCATAACTGACGAACTTCCTTCTCCAACGTTTTCTCCAACTTTAAAACGCATGATGAAGTTTTTTCCATCCGTATCGCCATATAAAGCGTAACCTGTTGAATCTTCTCCTCTATGTTTTAATGCTTGAAGCATACCTTGCAATTCACTTCCAACATTTGAAGATTTCCCTCTATGAATTAAACCTGCTATTCCACACATATATTTATACCCTTTCTATCTATTTCTGTGACCTACGGTAGACAATCAAGATAAGTATCCAGATCCCATTGTGTTGTTGCACCAAGAAATCTTTCCCACTCATCATTTTTGTACCAATGGAAAACTTTATACATTTCATCTGGCATTGCAGATTTGATGACCTCATCCTCTGCCAGTCTATCCAAAGCTTCACCTAAACTTAATGGAAGTTTTTTTACATCTTTACCAGCTTTTTGAGCTTCATAAATATTTCTAGACTCTGGGGCTGCTGGTTTCATTTTTTTAGTTATACCTTCATCGCAAGCTTTTAATAAAGCAGCACCTAATAGATAAGGATTGTGCATGGAGTCTACTGATCTATATTCAAATCTTCCTGGAGCAGAAACTCTTAAACCACAAGTTCTGTTTTGATATCCCCAGTCTGCATAAACAGGAGCCCAAAAACCTTGATCCCATAATCTTCGATAAGAATTTACAGTTGAAGATCCAAGAGCTGTTAATGCTGGCAAATGTTTCATGATCCCTGCAATTGATTGCAGTCCAATTTTTCCTGGTAATTGCATATCTTTTGTATCAGGCATGAAAGTATTAGTTCCACCTTCAACATAACTAAATACTTCTTCTACACCTGGTAGAGTTTTATTTCCAAGTTTGTTAAGTTTTATTTTTCCACCTTTCCATAAAGACATGTTTGTATGACAACCACTAGCAGAAACACCCATAAATGGTTTTGTCATAAAGCAAGCAATTAAATTATGTTCTCTAGCAACTTGAGCACAAATTTGTCTGTAAGTTGACAATCTATCTGCATTTCTTAGAACGTTATCGTAAGTCCAGTTTAATTCTAATTGGCCTGGAGCATCTTCGTGATCTCCTTGAATCATATCAAGACCCATTGCTTTTGCGTATTCAATAACCTTCATAAACACTGGTCTTAATGACTCAAATTGATCAATGTGATAACAGAATGGTTTAGAAAAACCTTTACCTGTAGGCGTTCCATCCTCATTTTTTGTTAACCACATCATTTCAGGCTCAGTACCAACTCTCAATTCTAGACCATGTTTTTTCTTAAATTCATCCATGAAAATTCTTAGATTTCCTCTGCAGTCTGAAGTTAAATGACCGCCTGGATTTTTTCTTTCTTCCCTGTTTCTAAAACAAGTTACAAATACTCTTCCAACTCTTTTATCCCATGGTAATTGAACAAAAGTTTCAGGATCAGGTATTCCAACAAGCTCCATAGCCTCTGGTCCATATCCAATGTAATTATTATGACGATCTAAAAACAAGTTTGCGGTAGCACCGTAAACTAATTGAAATCCTTTTTCAGCTGTTCTTTCCCAGTGATCTGCAGGTATACCTTTACCAACAACCCTACCTGTTACAGAAATGAATTGATAATAAATATAAGTGATACCAAGTTCATTAATTTTTTCTCTAACTTTTTTAACTAATTTTGCTCTACCTGGCTGGTTAACATGTTTCTCTAGATCTGTCATTTTCACCCCTCAATGAATTTAATTTATTCAAACGTAGCTGAAAAATTTATTTGTGTCTAGGCTTTGAGTCTAGCTCCATGGAAACGGACTGTTCGAAGTAGGGTGAAGTTCACCCTTCTCGTAACGGTTGAATCTAAATGGTTTTAACAAATCACTTTCAGTACCAAGAATTTCTTTTGCAACAAGTTCTCCTACCCCAATCATTTTATAACCGTGATTGGCATCTGCAATCATGTAAACGTTTTCAAAAAATCTATCAAAGATTGGAAACGAGTCTGGTGTCATACATCCAAGTCCGCCCGATGGTCCTTTTCTATATAAATCAGATTTACCCTCAAATCTTTTTTGACAATGTGCCAAAGCTGAACACCACATTTCACTAAATGCGTCTGTTGTTTGATATTCAGGTGACTCAATTCCATAAGGATCAACATTAACTTGATCAAAATGTTTTTTAACTATGTAAGGAGAAGTTCCCCCTTGTACACCTAAACCTTCAATGTCAGGTTTGTAATAAATTCCCCAAATTTTATCTGTTAATAATTTTTTTGTTTTGTCTGAATATAACGGAGCAGTCGAGTCTACATGAACCACAGGAGGTTGTTTTCCATCATTTGTTTTTAGAAAATCTGGCTCAACACCAATAACACCTTCTTGTAGCATCCAGTATGTCCACATATCTGTTACATGCATTTTTCCGTCTTTGCCTTTAATGTTAGCCGTTTTAGGTAACTCTAACATATTCCAAAAATCTCTCGCCCATGGACCTGCACCGATAACAACCTGTTCGCACTCAATTGTACCTTTGTCTGTCTCTACTCCTGTAACAGCTTGACTGTTACTTCCTCTTTTAAAACCTGTTACTTTTACACCTTTCATAACCTGAACACCGTTTGATGTAGATTTACTTTCAAGTGCTTTAATTGAATCTTTATTAAATGCGTATCCACCTTTTTTTTCATGAAGTATTGAAGTGATGCCTTGTGCTTGCCAATCATCAAAAATACCTTTCATATAATTCGAACAATCTTTTTCACCTTCAATAAATTCTGACTCATATCCGATTGCTTTTTGTTGCTCATAAATGCTTGCAACATCTTCGTGCATTACTTCAGGTGAAATTTGTAAGTAGCCAACAGGATTATATTTAAATGCTTTAGGATCACTTTCCCAAACTGAAACTGAGTGAGCCATAAGCTCTCTCATTGCTGGTTGGAAATAATTATTTCTTACAACACCACAAGCAATTCCGCTTGCACCAGCTGCAGTATCTTTTTTCTCTAATACAATTATTTCACCAGGATTTTTATATGTTTCAGAAAGTTTCCAAGCAGTACTAAGACCGTGAATTCCACCACCGATGATTACTACTTTTGCTTTCGAAGGTAATGTCGTCATATAAAAACATTATTTTTTGCAAATAGTAATTAATATAATTTTTTATAGAACTAAAAATTATATATATAATTTAGATATTTCAATTTTTGTGAAATTTGTCGCTAATAACTTATATTTTTTAAGGTATGCAGGTATTCATTAAATTCTCTAATAAAAGAGTCACTAGGTATTATATTCTTTACCCTTTGGTCTGTTGATGTTTTTTCAAGACGAAAGAATCCTTTTTCACAAGCTTCAGTAATAATTAATGCAGATTTAGGTCTAGATGTTTTAAATAATTTAGTTTTAAGTTCCTCAACAGATAGTTTTTTATTTTGTTTATGTGCAGACATTACTAATAACATCATATGATAGTGAGAAGGAGATTTTCTAAAAAAATAGTTACTAGCTGTATGCGACTGTCTCATTTGATCTTCCCAAAAATCTAATAAAGTCTTTTTTTCTTTTGGCATTATTTTTAAGCTCTGACTCTTGATTTGGTTGGATCGTAGAATGGAAAACCAACAACTTTTGCACCAATCCTTTTTTGATGACCATCGATTTTACCTATTTCAACTTCAGTACCGATTTCTGAGTATTGAACATCTATTCTGCAAAGAGCAATATTTTTATTCAAAGTAGAGGACAAACATCCACTGGTAACTATACCAACCTGTGATCTTCCAATATGAACACAGTCTCCATGTCCTGCTATTTCTTTTCCATTAAGTTCTAGGCCTACCAATTTCTTTTGTGGGTTAGCTTTTCTTTTAATCAATTCCTCTTTACCAATAAAATCTTCTTCTTTTGTTTTCAGTGGAACGGTAAAACCAATACCAGCTTCAAAAGGATCTTGCTCTCCATCAAACTCTGCGCCAAATAAAATTAAACCTGCCTCAATTCTTAGTTTGTCTAAGGCAGCAAACCCTGCTGGTATCAATCCATCATCTTTACCTGCTTCCATTAATTTATCCCAAACTTCGGGAGCATGTTTTGGATGACACCAAACTTCATAACCTAATTCACCAGTATAACCTGTTCTAGAAACAATTAATGGAATACCTTGAAGTTCTTCTATTCTACAAATAGTAAATCTAAACCAGCCTAACTCATCTATCGAAGGCTGTGTTGGTGGTGTAAAGATAATTTTCTTTAAAATTTCTCTACTTTTTGGACCTTGCAAAGATAAATTGCTAATTTGATCAGTAGAGTTTTTAACAATAGCATTAAAATTCTTTTTCTTTGCAATTTCTTTTAGCCATTCTCCACCATATTCATCTCCACATATCCATCTAAAACCTGTTTCGCTTAATCTTAAAAGAGTTCCATCATCGAACATCATTCCATTTTCGTAACACATTGCAGAATATACAACCTGTCCAACAGATAGTTTTTTTATATTTCTTGTAAGAGTGTAGTTCATTAACTCTTCAGCATCAGGACCAATTATTTCAAACTTTCTCAGTGATGATAGATCAATTAACACAGCATCATTTCTACAAGCATTGTACTCATTAACCAAACCATGTTTGGTGTAATCGTTTGGAAGCCAAAACCCTCTAGCATCAACAAAGTTTCTAGTTAATTTTGAAGTTCTTTCATAAAAACCAGAATTTCTAGTAAGTTTATTTTCAGAGTCTGTTTTCATCCTAAAACCAAATGACTTTTTAAATTCTTTGTTTTTGTCGTAAGTTCTAACAAATATATTAGTAGGATTCCATGAATTACAAGGATCTATATCACTTGGACATGCGGTTGTTCCTATTGTTAAATCTTTTAAAGCTTTAAACATTACATAATCACCAGGTCTCGAATATGATTCATCAGAAATAACAGAATTTAATCCTCCAGCAGAGGTATTAAAAAACAAATTAATTGCATGCCAACCTTTTTGTTTCTGAACGCCGTATTTCGACATACTTTCAGTTAAATTATCCGAACAGTTTGGATGACCAAAATACCCCGCATCTTCATAATATTTTGAAGTACATGCGAGATTAAAAGTATCGTGTTTTCCAACAGTGTCTCTTATAACTTCAACAAGTGGTTCATGATCTGTGTCATAAAATTTAGAGAACAAACCTGGTCCTGGAAAAGTATTACCCATGAATGTTCTTGTGGTTTGCCAGTCTAATCCTTTTTCAATTCCTTTTTCTAATTTTCTTGTATCGAATGCCACAAAGTCAGAACATTGTCTGCCAGTTGGACTTATCACTTGAATATAATCTCCTTCTTTAACCTCATAAGATATTGAGGTTTCTTTATTTATATTTTCTTCATAAACAGGCTCGAAAACAGGATCAGGAATTACATTTAATTCCTTATCATTAACAATTTTAGCTCTTTTAACAAATATAGTTAAATCAGTTGGTGGATTTTGTTTTGTAACATCCATATCTTCGCCAGGTGCTGAAAATATTGCGTAACATTTATCTTTTGATTTTAATTTAATTTTTTCACCAGGTTCTGTGTCTAAATCAAATATAATTGATGATTTTGAATTAGAAATTTTTAAATTTCTTTTTTTTAATTGATAGTTGGTTGCTAAAATTGTTTCGTCATTCCCACTAAGAATATTTCTTATAAAGTTTTTTTCATTGTTTGATTTAAGATTTAAAATTCCAAGATCTGAATTTCCATCTTTTCCAAAACAAATAATCTCACATATTTGATTTCCTTCATTATTTATTATTTCTACTTCATCATCAGGAAAAATTTGAAAACCAGTTAGACCACCACCATTCACAACATGTCTTTCAACTCCAGGTGGTAAAATATTCAAACCAGGATATTTGATATCTTTGCTTGTTCCTAACATTTTTAAATTTAAGTGAGACCATAATATAATCAAAACGAGTTGACTATAACTTTAAATAGGAACATACTTTGCATATTAATATATTAATTATAGAGGGGTATATATGAAAAAAATAATATCATTATTTTCCGCTTTATTATTAACATTTGCTCTGACTTTAAGTAGTGCAAATGCAGATAAGAGCGGAGTAGTAAAAATCCCAACTCATAACTGGTCAAGTCAATTAGTTGGAGCAGAAGTGGTTGGTGAATTATTAAAAATGGTTGGTGAAAAAGTTGAATATATAAACATGGATTCACAAGCTGTTTACCAAGCCATGGCTGATGGAGATATAGATTTAGTTCATGAAATTTGGGAAGGTGCTTTTGGTGCATCATACGAAAAAGCTAAAGCAGGTGGAGGAATTGAAGAAATTCTTACACATGATGCAGTAACTAGAGAGGACTGGTGGTATCCAAACCATGTGGAGAAGTTATGCCCAGGTTTACCTGACTGGAAAGCACTTAATAAATGTGCTGACAAATTTGCTAGAGCTGACTCAGGCGGAAAAGGAGTTTTCGTTGGAGGACCAGTTGACTGGCTAAAACATGATGCTGAAAAAGTAGAGGCATTAGGTATGAACTTTATGGTTAAAAATGCAGGTTCAGCAGACGCAATATGGGCAGAGTTAGATGCTGGTGTTGCTCAAAATAAAGCTGTGGTGATATTTAATTGGTCTCCTAACTTTATTGGAGCAAAATATCCAGGAAAATTCGTTGAGTTTCCAAAGCATGATCCTGCTTGCACAACGGATCCAGCTTGGGGAATTAACAAAACAGCGCTATATGACTGTGGTAACCCAGCAGAAGGATATTTGAAACTTGCAGTAAATGCTGATTTCAAAAAAAATCATCCAAAAGGCTATAAAGTTTTAAAACAAATGAACTTTACTACTTCAGATATCGATAAAATGGCAAACTACAAAGATACTGATGGACTTGAAGTTTCAGCAGCAGCAGCAAAGTGGCTGGAAGAACATAAGTCTAAGTGGAGTAATTGGGTTAAATAAACATAGATTACTATATTAACGAACCGACTTAATTTAAAGTCGGTTCGTTTTTTTTTATTTTATGATAAATTAAAATTTTAGCATGAACAAAGAAGCAAAAATATCCTGCAAAAATATCTGGAAATTATATGGTGAAGCTCCAGAAAAGTTTCTAAAGAATACAAATAACAACCCTACAACAGAAGAGATTAAAAAAAATAATTATATACCTGCTGTAAGAGATGCATCAATAGATGTTAATACAGGTGAAATACTAGTTATTATGGGACTAAGTGGTTCAGGAAAATCAACATTGCTTAGATGTATGTCAAAATTAATTGAACCAACCCATGGCCAGGTATTTTTTGAGGGAAGTGATTTGTTAAAAGCTTCTGAAAAAGAATTAATAGATATAAGACGGCATAAGATGGGTATGGTATTCCAACACTTTGCACTTTTACCTCACCGAACAGTTTTGCAAAATGTTGCATTTCCACTTGAGGTTCAAGGACAAGAAATGCACAAAAGAGAGGAAAGAGCAAAAGATGTAATAAAGCTAGTAGGTTTAGAAGGAAGAGAAAAATATTATCCAAGGGAATTATCAGGAGGACAACAACAAAGAGTTGGTCTTGCGCGATCTTTAGCAGTTGAACCAGATGTTTGGTTTTTAGATGAACCTTTTTCTGCATTAGATCCATTAATAAGAAAAGAAATGCAAAATGAGTTTTTAAGGCTTCAAAGTATGTTAAAGAAAACGATTGTTTTTATTACCCATGATTTTGACGAGGCAATTAGATTAGCAGATAGGATAGCAATAATGTATGAGGGATTAATTGTTCAAGTAGGAACTCCCGAAGAATTGATTACAAAACCAGCTACTGATTATGTTGCAGAATTTACAAAAGATATACCAAGATCAAAATTATTAAATGCAGAAAGCATTATGAATGAAAAAGATAAAAAACCTTACGAAAACACAGTTAATTATAGTGATAAAATTGAAAAAATTGCATCAAAAGTTTTAAAGTCAGAAAGTATTTTTTCTGTAGTTGATGACAACAAAGAGGTTATAGGTTCAGTGAGTAAAAAAGAATTAATTAAAGCTTTATTTGCTGAAGACAAAAATGAATAAAATTAAAACCATTTTAAGGGGAAAATTTTTTTTTATATTTGGGCCTTTCATTTTCTTGTGGCTCTTACGTTATGTTATTCCAAATTATACTATTTCATCTAAAACACCTCATTGGGCTTACATTCCACCAAAAAGTTGCTTAGGTGGCTGTGGATCAATAGATGGTCTTATACCTTTTGTGGATTGGACAAATGCATTAATTCAATTTCTTAGAAAGTACGAAATATTCGGTTTGTTTACTTTTAGAGATTTTACAAGAGGTATTGCCAACTATGTTGATAAATTTTTAGATTTTACAGAAGCAGTTTTACACAAAGGTTTTCCAAGTTATGATGTAGGACCTTTACCTTGGATATTTATCTTAACTCTTACAATTATATTAGGATTTTATTTAAGAGGCTGGAGATTAGCTTTATTGGGTGGAGCATGTTTTTCGTATTTAATATTATTTAGCAAAAGAGGGATTTGGGAGCTATCTATGAAATCTTTGGCAGCCATCTCTGTTTCAGCACCTCTAGCAGCATTAATCGGACTGTGTTTAGGTATACTTGCGGTAAAAAGAAAAAGATTTGCAAACTTTTTATGGCCAATGCTTAACATTTTACAATCGTTACCTCATTTTTCATATTTAATATTAGTGGTTATATTTGTTGGAATAGGCACAAAAGCTGGAGTAATAGCAACTGTTATATTTGCATTTCCTCCCATGGCTAGATTAACGATATTAGGCTTACAAAATATATCTCAAGAAATAAAAGAGGCAGGTGTTATGGCGGGCTGCACAAAGTGGCAAATGTTATTTAAAGTTGAGATTCCAGCAGCCAGGTCTCCAATAATGTTAGGGATAAATCAGGTTATTATGCAATGTCTTGCTATGATTGTTATAGCAGCATTTATTGGTCAACCAGGTCTTGGTCATGATTTATTAATTCGGTTACAAGGCTTAAGATTAGGTGAGGCTTTTGAAATTGGTGTTGCAGTTGTTTTGATTGCAATTACACTTGATAGGTATAGTCAAGCTTTAGCATTAAAAGAACCAGAGAGAAGAGAAGGAAATTTTGTAAAGAGAAATCCATATTTATGCGCAACTTTTTTTGCAATTATAATTTGCTCTATCTTAGTTTTTCTTTTTCCATTTTTTAATGAATATCCAAAGGAGTTAACAGTTTCAGCATCTGTATATTTAGATAATGCCATTAAATCATTTACAAGATCTTTGTTTGTACCGTTAGGAATATTTAGAGATTGGATGTTAATATATTTTTTGATGCCTCTTAAAGCTGTATTTCAATCTATGCCATGGACTGGAGTAATTTTATTTGTCGGAGCAATTGGATGGAAACTTGGTAAAATGAGACTAGCTTTGACAGTTATGCTGTTTGTATTTTTTATTGCTTCATCTGGCTACTGGGTAAGGGCAATGATTACGGTGTACATGGTTTTTGCTTCATTAGTTATTTGTGCTCTAATTGGAATACCATTAGGAATATGGGCATCTAAGAAAGAAAGTAGAACAAAGATTGTTTTAAATATTTGTGATATTTTTCAAACATTTCCGTCATTTATATACTTGCTTCCAGCAATAATGTTATTTCAAATTAGTGATGTTTCAGCAATATTTGCAATAGTAATATATTCTTCAATACCAATGGTTAGGTACACTGTTTTTGGTTTAAGAAATGTACCTCAGCAAATTATAGAAGCATCTATTACTTCAGGGTGTACAGATAGACAATTATTATGGAAAGTAAAAATGCCACTAGCTTTTCCTGAGATAATACTTGGAGCTAATCAAACACTAATGTTTGCATTATTTATGGTTATGATTGCAGGATTTATCGGAACAGTTGATTTATCTCAAGAAATATTTAGGGCTTTATCGTTCAGTGACGGAGGCAAAGGTTTGATAATTGGTTTATGCGTTGCATTTATAGGCTTAACTGCTGATAGACTATTAGTTGAATGGTCATCACAGATGAAATCAAAATTAGGCTTTAATGTTTAATTTTAATCTTTTTGATGAAAAAATTTATAGTATCAATTGATCAAGGAACAACCTCATCTAGAGTTGTTTTGTTTGACACCAAAGGGAACATTAAATTTATTTCACAATACGAATTTAAACAATATTTTCCAAAAAATGGCTGGGTAGAACACAATCCAAATGAAATTTGGTCAACAACACTTAAAGCGCTAAAACAAGTAATCAAAAAAACTAAAAGTTTGAAAGGTCATATACTTACAATTGGAATTACAAATCAAAGAGAAACTACAATTTTATGGAATAAAAAAACTGGAAAACCTATTTATAATGCAATCGTGTGGCAAGATAGAAGAACCCAGGAATATTGTAAATCTCTAAAGAATAATAATTTTGAAAAAATTTTTAGAAAAAAAACAGGATTATTTATAGATCCTTATTTTTCTGCTACTAAAATAAAATGGATTTTAGATAATGTAAAAGTTTCAAAAAAGTTACTAAAAACCAATAATTTATTGTTTGGTACAGTAGACACCTTCTTAATCTGGAAATTAACTAAAGGTAAACAGCATTTAACCGAAGCTACCAATGCAAGCAGAACCATGTTGTTTAATATCAATAACAATAAATGGGATAATGAAATTTTACAGAAATTAAAAATTCCAAGGAGCATCTTGCCAGAAGTAAAAAATTCTGCAGATAATTTTGGAAAAACAGATAAGAGAGTTACAGGAAAAGAAATTCCCATTTCAGCCGTTTTAGGTGATCAACAAGCAGCTGCTGTAGGACAAGCTTGTTTTGAAAAAGGATCTATAAAAAGCACTTATGGTACTGGTGCTTTTATAATAATGAACACTGGATCAAAAAAAATTAATTCAAAAAATAAGTTATTAACTACAATTTGCTATAGATTGAATAATAAGACCACGTATGCTCTTGAAGGATCTATTTTCATAGCAGGAGCAGGCGTACAATGGTTAAGGGATAAAATTAAATTAATAAACAATGCTTATGAAACTGAAAAAATAGCTAAATCAACAAAAAGCAATAATGAAGTTTATGTTGTCCCAGCTTTTAGTGGAATAGGCGCACCTTATTGGAGACCTGATGCAAGAGGTTTAATAACAGGACTTACAAGAGATAGTGATTGGAAAACTTTAGTGAGAGCAACAGTCGAGTCAGTTGCTTATCAAAGTTATGATTTATTTTATTCAATGAAGAAAGATGGCTTAAAGCCTAGAATAGTTAAAATTGATGGTGGCATGGTAGCTAATAATTGGTTTTCACAATTTTTGGCAAATGTAATTAATTTAAAAGTAATTCGACCAAAAGTTTTAGAAACCACTGCTCTTGGAGCGGCTCTGTTGGCAGGTTATCAAGTAGGAGAATTCAAATCATTAAATCAGATTAAAAATACATGGAAAAAAGATAAAGCTTTTAAGCCAAAAATTAACAAAAAACTTAGAAATCATATATTGCATGGTTGGAGGCAAGCAATTAAAAAAACCTTAGCATAAAGATAAAAATGAAAAAAATATTAATTGTTGGTGCGGGAGCTATGGGAGCTGCTTTCTCAACACCATTGTTAGATAATGGTCACTCGGTTACTTTAACAGAGCCATACAACTTTAAATTATTACAAAAATTAAACTCAAAAAAAAAATTTCACCCATCATTGAATATAAATTTATCAAAAAAATTAAATATAAATAAATTTTCAAGTGACATTTTAAATAGCAAATGGGACTTAATTGTAATTGCTGTGAGTTCGATCGGAATAGACTTGATTGGAAAAAATCTATCAAAAATTAAAAATAAATCACCTATTTTGGTATTAACAAAAGGTCTTAAATTAGATGGTAGAAATTTGATTTCAATGTCTAGCTTATTAAGAAAGTATAATAAAAATTTAAATATTTCAGTTTTGAAGGGCCCATGTTTAGCAATAGAATTAGCTAAAAAAGTTAAAAGCTTCACCGTTGTTGCAAACAAAAATATTAACATTGCAAAAAAAATTGGAAAATTAATTTCAACAAATTATTATCAAACTGAATTTAGCAGAGATGTTAATGGAGTTGAGTTTTTATCTGCTATAAAAAATATTTATTCTATGATAATTGGAGCTGGACAGTGGCACAATACATCATCGGCTTTATTTAGAAAATCAATTGATGAAATGAAATATCTTACAAATTATTTTAAAGGAAAAAAAGAAACTGTCTATGGCTTGGCAGGTTTGGGAGACCTATATGTAAGTGCAATGGGAGGAAGAAATAGTAAAATGGGAGAATATCTTGGAAAAGGCTATACTTTTACCCAAGCAAAGAAAAAATTTATGAAAAATGATACAGTAGAAGGTGCCGATTTAGCAATAGAAATAGCTCCTTTTATATTTAAAAAAATTAATAAAAGAAAAATTCCATTAATGTTTTCTTTGTTGATAGCAATTGTTAAAAATAAAAAATTAAAAATAAATTATTAATTATTATTATGGTCAATTGGAATTATCCTACCACTATGTGGGTAGGAGAAAATAGAATTGAAGACTTATCCTTAGCATGTAAAGAGTTGAATATTTCAAATCCATTATTTGTAACAGACAAGGATTTAATTAACTTGGATTTTATAAAAAATATAATATTAAGATTAAAAAAAAGTTATCAAAATTTAGTTACCTTTTCAGATTTTACGGGAAATCCAATTGGAGAAAATGTAGAAGAAGGCGTTAAAGTTTATAATACCTCGGACTGTGATGGCGTAATAGCTTTAGGAGGTGGAAGTGGTTTAGATGTTGGAAAAGCTATAGCATTTATGTGTAATCAATCTCGACCGTTATGGGATTTCGAAGATATTGGTGATTACTGGACAAGAGCTGATAGTTCTAAAATTTCAAAAATTATTGCAGTTCCAACCACTGCTGGAACAGGATCCGAAACAGGTAGAGCATCTGCAATTATAAATAAAGAAACAGGTGCAAAAAAAATTATTTTTCACCCAAAAATGTTACCTTCGATTGTTATTTTAGATCCTCTACTTACACTAGATTTATCTCCAAGATTAACAGCAGCAACTGGAATGGATGCACTAGCTCATAATTTAGAAGCGTTTTGTGCGCCAGGATATCATCCAATGGCTGATGGTATGGCAATAGAGGGAATGAAATTAATTAAAAATTCATTAATTAAAGCATTTACAAATGGAAAAGATGTTAACGCTAGAATGGATTTACTTTCAGCTGCTTCAATGGGCTCGACTGCGTTTCAGAAAGGATTGGGAGCAATTCATTCATTGAGCCACCCAGTAAACGGTAAATTTAATGTTCATCACGGCTTATCAAACGCAATATTTATGCCTTATGTTTTAACATTTAATAAACCTTCAATCGAAAATAAAATAATATCGATTTGTGATTATCTTAATTTAAATAAAAAATTTGATAGTTTTTTAAATTGGATTTTAGAATTAAGAAATAATTTAAATATTCCACATAAATTATCAGAAGTGATGGATTGCAATAATATTGATTTAGATGAACTTTCTTTAATGGCATTTGAAGATCCATCTACAGGAGGAAATCCCAAAAAATTAAGTCAAAATGATCTAAAAGAAATGTATATAAAAAGCATTTCTGGAGAATTATTTTAATGAAAAAAATATTGATAGTAGAAGGAAACTTAAGAGAAGAAAATCAAAGTTTTTCTGAGGCTGGAATTCAAACACATACAGAAAGCCTTAAAGATAGTTTGGCGTATTTTACAGATAAATTAGAAACCCACGTGGTTAATCCTTCCTCAGATGAAAATATTCATAAAAATATTGATACACTTGAAAGCTACGATGGTCTTATTTGGGGAGGCAGTAGTTTAAATATTTATAACAATACTCCAGAAATAAAAAGACAAATTGAATTTATGAAAGAGTGTCAGAAAAAAATTAAAAAAATTCTAGCAATATGTTGGGGTATGCAAGTAGCTGTGACTGCAGCAGGAGGAGAGGTGAAAAAAGCGACAAAAGGATCTCATAGAGGGATTGCCTCAAATATAGAAATTAATGAAATTGGTTTAAATCATCCACTCTATAAAAATAAAGATCAAAAATTTAATACACCAGCATTTAATTTTGATGAAGTAGTTACAATGCCAGAAAATTCAATTTTATTAGCCTCAAACTCAATAAATAACGTTCAAGGAATAAATTTCAAAGTTGGTAACTGTAATATATGGGGCCTTCAATACCACCCTGAGATTACTTATAATAAAATGATCAATTTGATTATTTTCAGAAAAAAAAGACTTTTAGAAAAAGGTGCATTTAAAGATGAGAATGAGATAAATAATCACATTCAACATATAGAAACTGAGAATAATAAATTAGATAAAGTTTCTAGAATGAGAGAATTAGAGAATTGGTTAAACTACTTAAATTTAGAATAAACCTTCGATTTCACCTTTGTCATTTAATTTTATTGAGTCGGCCGCAGGAACTCTTGGAAGTCCTGGCATTGTCATAATTTCTCCACACACAACAACTATAAATTCTGCACCAGAAGAAAGTCTTACCTCCCTTACAGGTAAAACATGACCTGTGGGCGCACCTTTTAAATTTGGATCTGTTGAAAAACTGTATTGAGTTTTTGCAATACAAACAGGTAATTTGCCATAACCCTTTTCCTCAAAATCTTTTAATTGTTGTCTAACTTTTGTATCTGCTACCACTTCAGAAGCGCTATAAATTTCTTGTGCAATTTTTTCTATTTTTTTGAATAATGGAAGATCATCCTCATATAAATATTTAAATGTATCTTTTTTATCTTCACAAATTTCTGTAACATTTTTAGCCAGTTCAACTGTTCCTTCACTTCCATTTGACCAATGTGTACATTTAGAAGCTTTTACTCCTTGCGTTTCACAAAAATCTAACAAGGTTTTCATTTCATCTTCTGTATCGGTAATAAAATGATTAACTGCAACAGTAACAGGTAATCCAAATTTTCTAATGTTATTTATATGTCTACGTAAATTTACCATTCCCTCTTTTAGTGCTGATACATTTTCTTTTTTTAAATCTTCTTTAGCAACACCTCCATGCATTTTCAGTGCTCTTATTGTTGCTACAATAACTACGCAATCTGGTTTTAAATTAGATTTTCTGCACTTAATATCTAAAAATTTTTCAGCTCCTAAATCAGCTCCAAATCCTGCCTCTGTTACAACATAGTCAGCTAATTTAAGTCCAGCTTTAGTTGCAATAACCGAATTACATCCATGAGCAATATTTGCAAAAGGTCCACCATGAATTATTGCAGGATTGTTTTCTAAAGTTTGAGTTACATTAGGTCTTATTGCCTCTTTAAGCAAAACTGTCATTGGACCTTGAGCATTTAAATCTTTTGCATAAATTGCTTTCTTATCCCTAGTATAACCAATTGTAATATTTCCAATTCTGTTTTCTAAATCTTTCAGATCTGTTGCTAAACAAAAAATAGCCATTAGCTCAGATGCAACTGTAATATCGAAACTATCTTGCCTTGGGTAACCATTAGCTACTCCTCCTAGATCAACAATAATAGATCTTAACGACCTATCATTCATATCCATTACTCTTCTCCAAACAACTCTTCTAACATCAATATTAAGTTTATTACCCCAATAAATATGATTATCAATTAATGCAGACAGTAAATTATGTGCAGACGTAATAGCATGAAAGTCACCAGTAAAATGAAGATTAATTTGTTCCATTGGTACTACCTGGGCATAACCACCACCCGCAGCTCCACCCTTCATTCCAAATGATGGACCAAGACTTGGTTCTCTTAAACAAACTATAGATTTTTTTCCAATTTTATTTAAACCGTCATTTAACCCAACTGAAGTTGTGGTTTTACCCTCACCAGCTGGAGTAGGAGTGATTGCTGTAACTAAAATTAATTTACCATTTTCTTTTTTAAGAGTATTTAAATATTCCAGATTTATTTTGGCTATGTGTCTTCCCATTGGACTAAAAGCAAAATTTTCATCTGGTACTCCAACCTTAGAAAGAATATCTTTTATTGGTTGCATCTTAGCTTCTCGAGCTATTTGAATGTCTGATTTTACCTCGGCCATAAATAATCAAATAAATTAAAAGTTTTTTATCTGTGACTTCTTATCCTTTTTTGCCATTTTTGGAAACTTCTAAAAAATATATATAAAAAAAATAAGCACTATTTATATTCTTTGTTATAAAATTATTGAATGCAGAAGTATTCAATATTTAATTTAGTTAAAAATGCATTTTCTAATCATCAAAATTGGGATTTAGCCTGGAAAGATCCAGCACCTAAGGAAGAATACGATGTTGTAATTATTGGTGGTGGAGGCCATGGATTAGCTACAGCGTATTATCTTGCTAAAGAACATAACATTACAAAAGTTGCAATTATCGAGAAAGGTTGGATTGGAGGAGGAAATGTAGGACGTAACACTACAATAATTAGATCCAATTATATGCACGATGAAAATGGTTTGTTCAGCGAGTTCGGAATGGATTTATGGAGAAAGATGAGTCAGGATTTGAATTACAATGTAATGTTTTCTCCAAGAGGAATAATTAACCTTGCACACTCTGATGCACAAATGAATGCATACGCGAGAAGAGGAAATTCGATGAGGTTAAATGGAATTGATGCAGTTCTTTTAAATAGAGAACAAGTTAAAGAAATTATTCCAATGGCTGATTTTTCTGACAACGTAAGATTTCCAATTTTTGGTGGTTTGATGCAACCAAGTGCAGGTACAGCAAGACATGATGCTGTTGCATGGGGTTATGCACGTCAGGCAGACTCCATGGGTGTTGATATAATTCAAAATTGTGAAGTAATTGGATTTGATGTTTCAGCGGGAAAAATAAATGGTATTAGAACTTCACGTGGAAATATTAAAGCAAAAAAAGTTGGTTTATGTGTTGCTGGTAGCACAAATATATTAGCTGAAAAATTAAATATGACTTTACCAATTGAAACTCATTTGCTTCAAGCATGTGTTTCTGAACCAATTAAACCAGTGCTGGATAATGTAGTTACATTTGGTGCAGGACATTTTTATGTAAGTCAGTCAGATAAAGGTGAGATGGTAATGGGCGGTGATCTTGATGGATACAATAGTTATGCTCAGAGAGGAAATTTACCAACATTACAACACGTTTTAACTGAGGGAATAGCGATGATGCCGTTTTTAAGTAAATTAAAAATGTTGAGAACTTGGGGCGGTATAATGGATATGTCAATGGATGGTTCACCAATTATTGATAAAACACATATTGAAGGATTGTATTTAAATTGTGGATGGTGCTACGGAGGATTTAAAGCGACGCCTGCATCAGGATGGACATTTGCACACACAATTGCACAAGATAGAGTTCACGAATTAAATGCTGGTTATAGTTTAAATAGATTTAGTACTGGCCATCTTATTGATGAAAAGGGACTTGGAACAAAAACTTGGATATCGTAAATGCTTTACATAAATTGCCCGCACTGTGGAATGAGATCTCAAAATGAATTTTCATATGGTGGTGATGCAAGCGTTAAACGACCGGAACTTAATAAAGAAGTTTCTGATCAAGAATGGGATAACTTTGTTTATAATAGAAAAAGTTTGAGAGGTAAGCATTTAGAGCTTTGGCAACATATTTCTGGATGTAGACAATGGATAAAGGTTGAAAGAGATACTGCAACACATGAAATTTTCAGAACCTTTAAAGCTGATGAGGAAGTTGCTTAATGACTCAAGCTTTTAGAATTGAAAATGGTGGGTTAATAAATAGAGATAAAAAATTATCTTTTAAATTTAATGGAAAAACTTACTTTGGATATGAGGGTGACACATTAGCTTCAGCTTTATTAGCAAATGGAGTTCATTTAGTAGGAAGAAGTTTTAAATATCACAGACCTAGAGGTTTCTTTGGAGCAGGTGTGGATGAACCTTATGCAGTTGTTCAACTTTTTAGAAATGGTGAAACAGAACCTAATATTAAAGCAACAGAGCAGGAACTATTTGAAGGTTTAGAGGCTAAAAGTGTTAATTGTTGGCCAAGTGTTAATTTTGATATAGGTGCAATCAATAATTTTTTGAAAATTTTTTTACCAGCAGGTTTTTATTACAAAACTTTTATGTGGCCAAAAAGTTTTTGGTATCGAATTTATGAGCCATTTATTAGAAAAGCAGCTGGTTTAGGTGTAGCTTCAACTAAACATGATAAAGAAAGGTACGAACATAAATACGAATATTGTGATTTATTGATTGCAGGCTCAGGTCCTTCGGGATTAGCCGGTGCATATGCAGCAGCAAAAAATGGAGCTAAAGTAATTTTAGCTGAAGATAAACCAAGATTTGGTGGATCTTTATTAACTAGTGATGTCAATATTGGTAATAAATCAGGAAAAGATTGGGCCGAGGGGATAATTGCAGAACTCAAAACTATGCCAAATGTTGTTGTAAAAAATAGATCTCAAATTTTTGGATACTATGATCACAACATGCTTGTGATGTCAGAAAAAGTTAGTGATCATTTACCATCAACTAAAAAATATCAACCTAACAAAAGGTTATGGTACATTCGAGCAAAAGAAGTTTTGATTTCCTCAGGATCAATTGAAAGACCAATAGTTTTTGGAAATAATGATACACCAGGGGTAATGCTTTCTTCAGCTGCTAAAGAATACTTAAAAGTATATGGTGTTTTAGTTGGAAGAAAACCATTGGTATTTACAAATAACGATAGTGGATACGAAACAGCAATTGAATTTAAAAAACATGGAGTAGATCCAGTTGTTTTAGACTCAAGAAAAAATCCTGATTCAGAAATAATTGATGAGGCAAAAAATTTAGGAATTAATATTAAAAATTCACATGTTGTTGTTGCAGCACAAGGATACAAAAAAGTAAAATCGGCAGAAATTGCAAGTATTTCTAAAGATAAAAAACAACTTGGTAAAATAGAAAATATACAATGTGATTGTATTTGCGTTTCAGGTTTTTGGACACCAACTATTCATTTAGCCTCACAATCAGGAAATAAAACAAAGTTTAAAGAAGAGATTGATGCATTTGTTCCAGGACAATCAAAACAAAATGAAATTACTTTAGGTGCAGCTAATGGAGTATTTTCACTAGAGGAAACTTTAAAAACGTCATTTACTGCAGGAGGTGAATTATCAAAAAAAATTACTGAAAATGATAATGAGATAGCTATTCCAAATGTTGTTGAAAAGAAATTTTCTCAGCATGATAAGTTTTGGTGTGTTCCATTGCCAAAAGGTAAAAATTATAAAAGATTTTTAGATTTTCAAAACGATGTAGCGGTATCTGATATAGAAATAGCTTTAAGAGAAGGGTATCGCTCAATTGAACACGTTAAAAGATATACCACTTTAGGAATGGCAACTGACCAAGGAAAAACAAGTAATTTAAATGGATTACAATTAGTATCCGAAATTGAAAACAAAGTTGTTCCTGCGGTAGGTCATACGACTTTTAGGCCTCCATATACTCCTGTTTCTATTGGAGCAATAGTAGGAAGAGAGGTTGGAAAACATTCAAAACCAACAAGAAAATCTCCAATGCATTCATGGCATGAAAAAAATAATGCAGTCTTTGTTGATGCAGGTGTTTGGTTAAGACCCAGGTATTATAAAAGAGGAAATGAAAATTTATTTGAGGGATCAAAAAGAGAAGCAAAAAATGTAAGAACAAATGTAGGTGTTTGCGATGTAACTACATTAGGTAAAATAGATATTAAAGGACCAGATGCAGCAGAGTTATTAAATAGAGTTTATACAAATGCATGGTTGAAGCTACCAGTTGGTAAAGCTAGATATGGTGTAATGTTAAGAGAAGATGGAATTGTAATGGATGACGGGACAACTACAAGAATTTCTGAAAATCATTATCATATGACTACTACCACAGCTCAAGCAGCAAATGTTCTTTCCCATTTAGAATACTATTTGCAATTAGTTTGGCCTGAATTAAATGTGAATGTAGTTTCAACTACAGAGCAGTGGGCTGGAGCAGCCATAGCTGGACCTAAATCTAGAGATTTATTACAAAAATTATTCCCAAATTATGATTTATCAAATGAAGGCTTACCTTTCATGGGCTATATGGAGGGAGATTTATTTGGTGTTAAAGCAAGAATATTTAGAATTTCATTTTCAGGAGAGCTTGCTTATGAAGTAAATGTTGAGTCTGATTATGGAAATTTTATGTGGGAAAAAATAATGGAAGTTGGAGAAGAATTTAACATTCAACCATATGGAACAGAAGCATTATCAACTCTTAGAATTGAAATGGGACATGTTGCTGGATCAGAACTTGATGGCAGAACAATTCCATACGACAACGCTTTAGAGGGTCTTGTTAGTAAAAACAAAGATTTTATTGGAAAGAGATCATTACTACGATCTGCATTTACTGCTGAAGATAGACAAAGAATAGTAGGGGTAGTTCCACTAGATAAAAAAACAAGTATACCAGAAGGTTCTCATTTAGTTAAAGATGATAAAGCACAGTTACCAAATCCAAAATTAGGTCATATCTCTGCATCATGTTGGAGTGTTGAACATGATAATCCTTTTTCTTTGGCAATTTTGAAAGATGGAAAAAACATGATTGGTGAAAAGCTTTTTGCCATGTCGCCACTTAAAAATAAAGTAATACCCGTTGAGATAGTTTCATCACATTATGTAGACCCAAAAGGAGAAAGAGTTAGATCATGATATTAATTTCAGCTTTATCAAATATTCACACAAAAGGTCAATTTGGAGATTATGAGGATAAAAAAGAAAATGATTTACTTAAAATATCTGAAATCAAAAATTTACTAATAGTTCAAATATTTCAGTATAAAAATTCTTCAGTTTCATTTGAGGATATAGATATTGATGGTTTAAAATTAAAAAATGAACCTTTAACTGTAGTATTTAATGAAACTACAAGGATTTTGTGGAATGGACCAAAAAACTGGCTTTTAGTTTCGACAAAAAAAGATTTAATAAAAAATGTAGTAGAAAATTTTAAAGATACAGATTTTGCTGTAACAGATTTATCTCATTCTAGATCTATTATTGAAATCGAAGGAAATGATACGATAGAAGTTTTGAAAAAAGGATGTCCTTTTAATTTTAATACATTGGATAAAAATAATTCAATGAACTCAACTTATAATGGAATAGCTTTAACTGTAGATAGGTTGAGTGAAAATCCAAATAAAGTAAGGTTATTTGCTCTAAGAAGTTTTGGAGAATCTTTATATCACTCTATTACAGATGCATCCCTAGAGTTTGGCTTTAAATCTATATAAACCCAAATCCTCACTCTCGTGTTGCAATATAAACACCTATAGAAGTTACTAGAAATCCAATTAAATCTAAGCTAGTTAAACTTTCATTTAAGAAAAGCCATGCCATGAAGGCAGACGTTGCTGGAATTAAAAAAAATATAGAAACAGTTTTGCTTGCTGAATTATTTTTAATTAAAAACATTAATATTGTAAATGCTCCAAATGATACCAAAAATATTTGATGGCTCATTGCAATAATAAATGTTTGTGAGAAATCAATATAAGGATCGACAAACAAAATAATTATGGATAAATGAAATATAAATCCACCAATAGCTTGATTCATGTTGCTTACAGATAAAGGTAAGTTAGTGCTTAATTTTTTTTGCCATAAAGTTGAAAATGTAATTGCTAACAAAGCTATTATTGTTGCGATCAACCCCGCTGCTGGTATTTTTGAACCAACATCAAAACCCAATACAAGTCCTGCGCCAGCAAATCCCAATAAAACACCTATCCATTGTTTTGCAGATACTTTCTCATTTAAAATTGGACCACTTAATGCATTTGTGAGTACTGGTTGAAGGGTTACAATTAAAGCTGCTATTGCTGTAGGCATGCCTATTGAAATTGAGTAAAAGACACCACCAAGATAAAAACCATGAAACAAGACACCACTAAAAAAAGATTCAAAAAAATTTCTTTTGCTTACCAAAATTTTTTGTTTTGAATAGATAGAAAATAAAAAAAAACCAAAAGCGACTAATGCAAATCTGAAAGCTAGTGCAGCAAATGGATCACTGTTGTCTATGATAGGTTTGGTTGTTATGAAAGCAGAAGACCATAGAAGTATAAATATGAAAGGGAATATTTTAATCATCGTGTTTAATAACCAAATAAATTAAATAAAATCAAATAATTCAGTACCTATTATGAGCAAATTTGATGTAGCAAAGAAATACCAAATCACCTAATGTTCAGTTATGAAGTTTAAACTATTTAGAATTTTAACAATAACACTGTCTTTTTTCTTTTTGACAGGTTTTGTACCAATTCTTTCATTTGTTGGTCCAGGTGTAACAGCTCTTACATCGGGTAATATCTATAAAGCTAGTGCACAATTCATAGTTAATCAAGGTATAGAAAAAGAAACTGGAAAAAATTCTTTAACTTTAATTAAAGAAACGTTAGTGGAAGAAACAGATAAAAAAATTATAAAAAATTCTTTTGATGAAGACTTAAGGCAACTAGTTGAAACAAGAATTAAAATTACTAGGCAAAAATTAGATAATCAAAATTTACAAAAATTACTGAAAAAACGAATTGAGGTTACTAGATCAATACTTGATTTAAATAATACTACTCAATAATATTTAGATATATCAAGTTTTCTTGTTTAGTTTCTTTACACCACATTTCATAGCTTTCACAAACCCTCCACAAATGATCAAAGGCTCTCTGAGAAATTTCTAGTGGAAAATGACTTTTAGTATAATAAAGTTTTGGTATTTTCATTAGAAATTTTACCATTGAATCTTTTTGTAACTCTAAAAGTCTTAAAGTTTCTTCATTAATTTTTTTTTTAGTTATTTGGTCAATAAATTTATTATTCTTAAGTTCTAAAAACCATTTATCATGAAATTCTCCAGAACTTAAAATGTCATATTCCTTAGTAGTCATGAAAATTTCAAAAGCTTGTATATTATTGATTTCAGGATTTTGTTTTTTAATTGCTATTATATTTGAATAAACAAATTCAGCAGCTCTCAACACATATGGTTTTTCAGTCTTGTTAGACATAAACTAGTTTTTATGTTTGACCATAGCTGAATGAGCTAAAATTAAATTAGGATCTAAGAAAACTTTTGAAGATTTTATATTTTTAAATGATTTAAATGCAAAAATCGCAATAGGTAGCTCTGTACAACCTAAAATGATTTTTTTACACTTCATTTTAATTAAGGAATCAATTGCAGGTTTAATTGCTTTTGCTGCAGCCTTTACATTACCCATTTTAACTAATTTAATTGCTTTATTAACTGACAATTTTTGTATTTTTTGAGATGGCTCTATTAATTGATAATCTTTTTCAAAAAATTTTTTATAAACTCCAGTTTTAAGAGTACCCTCAGTTGCTAAGAGACCAACTTTGGAGTTTTTTTTACATTTTTTTTTTGTAAATTTGAAAACTTCTTTTGGCATATTAATTATTGGAATATTAATTTTATTCTGCAAATCATCGAACCAATAATGAGCTGTATTACAAGGTATAACAATAAATTTACATTTATTATTTTCCAAAAGTTTACAACCTTTAAGCAAACTCTTTAAAACTTTGTTATATTTAGCTCTACTTGTTTTATTTGTAGATTTGTTTGAAAGATTTTTAGTTTGAGAGCCAATAGATTCAGGTCTGCCAGGAATATTTGATTTGTTATAAAGTATAAATAATGGATACTCTTGATCAATTTTTCCTCTATTTAAAACTGCAAGTTTGTTACAAAAATCAAGACCTGCTTGAGTTCCCATTCCACCTAAAATTCCAATCATAATTTTGATTAATTTATTAATTTTTTATTTTAAATCTATAATTAATAATTGTGTTTAAAGATTGTTTTTTAAATAAGGTATTGGCTGAATAATAAATGTTTTAAAGTTAAATAAATTTTTCAGCCAATAGGAAGTGTGAAATTATGCAGTTTTTAAGTTAACTGCTGAAGGACCTTTAGGACCATCTTCAACATCGAAAGTCAAAGCTTGACCCTCATCTAAACCGTTCATACCAGCATCTCTTACTGCTGAAACATGTACAAACACATCTTTTTCTTTATCTTCTCTTTCAATAAAACCAAAACCTTTGGTTGGATTGAACCACTTTACTTTACCTTGTAGACTCATATTTATCTTCTTACTTTTTGTTATGTTTAATTATTACTTATAATTAAGTAATAATGGCTTTCTTTAGATTTTATTGGGTTTTGTCAACAAAATAGATGAAATATTAAAATAAATTTTTAAATATCATCAATAAGCATAGTTAAATAAACAGAATTGATGTCTTCTTTATAGTGTGCAAAAGGTTCGCAGACGGTGAAACCAGTTTTTCTGAAAAGTTTTCTTGCTGGTAAAAAGAAATCACCTGCTCCTGTTTCAATACTTAATCTTTTTATTTTAAGCTTTTTGGCTTCATTAATTAAATGATTGATTACATTAATCCCTTGGCCTTGCTTTCTAAAATTATCATGAATTCTTATCGATTTAAATTCTCCATGTTCTTTATCCAAAAATTTTAAAGCACCACAACCGATTAGTTTTTTATCATCCCATAAACTCCAAAATTTAATTGATGGAACTTTTAAACCAGGAATATCTAGAACGTGAGCACTTCCTTCTGGAGAAGCAGCTCTAAGCTCAACAAAATGTTTGGTTAGAAGCTCATTAACTTCTGGATTATCAAAATTGCCTTCTATTGATTTTAACATTTATACTAAAGTTGTGATATGACCCATTTTTCTTTTTTCTTTTATATCTTTTTTTAAATAATCAAAGAAAAATTCATTATCATTAAACTTTTGTATGTTTCTGTAATGAGTAATTTGATCGCCAAGCAAATTCATCATTTTAGCATTAGATATTTTTTTTAAAGGAATTTGTTCTAAACCACATACAGCTCTTACATGATTTTCAAATTGACTTACATTAAAAGCATTTATTGTTAAATGTCCTGAGTTATGTACTCTAGGGGCGATCTCATTAACGTAAAGATTATCATTTCTATCAATAAAAAATTCTACACATAAAGTTCCTACATATTTTAGTTCTTCAGCAATTAGCATAGCCCAATCTTTAGATTGAGTAAAAATCTTTTCATTAATTTCAGCAGGAATTTTTGAATATTTTAAAATTTGATCTTCGTGAGAGTTTTCTATTGGTTCATAAATTTCATATTTATTGTTACTAAATCTTGTAATTATAATTGAAATCTCTTTTTTTAATTTTACAAGTTTTTCAAGAATATAT
>CACEEJ010000015.1 GCA_902558545.1 uncultured Pelagibacteraceae bacterium
TAATTATTAAAACTGCATGTGATTGGGCTGACACAACTACAATGGCTGAATACAATGCTAAAAACGGAGCTGCACTAGCGCGATTAGTTAACGAAAGTGGAGTTAAACTAGAGAAGTTTAACGATAAAGTTTACGATGCTTTCGCTAAAGGTGCTGCTGAAGTTTTCGATGAAGTTCAACAACATAGCGCTCTTGCTAAGAAAGTACATGCTGCCTTTGTTAAAGGTCGTAAGGAAATTGGTGCTTGGACTAACTTGTCTGACGGGCCATATGTTGCTCAAAGAAATAGAGCATTAGGAGTATAATTTAATTCTAATTATTACTAGAGGGCCCTTAAATGGGCCCTCTTTTTATATATCAATAAAAGATTTAATATGATGGCGAAAAATAACTTATCTATTTTAATAAGAATATTTAGTTATTCTATCTTAGCTTTAACTTTTGTTTTTTTAGTCAATAATGTTTTAACAGTTTGGTTTGATTGGCCAGGAGTTAAAAAACTTTTTGCTCATTATGAATTATTTGGATTTAAAAAATTAAATAAGCCCTTAGAGGGGCTTGCAATAAATTTATCGTATATTCAATTACTATTTTATTTTGTATCTTTAGTAGGAGTTATATTTTTTGTTTTAAAATCTATAAAACAAACATTACAAACAGACTCTGAGATCTTATCGAAAATTACAGCTTATGTAGTAAGGTCCTCTTTCTGGGCTGTACTAATTGTTGGGGTAGCAGACTTTTTAATCTCATTCATGGTAGTAGAAAAATTAGTTGAGCCAATTTTTGGCGAACAACTTAAAATTAATTTAGTAATACCTGCTTTTAGAATTACATATATACACTTTCCTTTAATATTAGCTTCTTTTGTAATTGGTTATTTTACAAGATCTGTAGGGTTTATTTGGTTAGCAGTTTTAGTAGTTGGAAGTGAATTTTTAATTGTATTATCAAGATTTATTTTTCAATATGAACAAGCATTCCAAGGTGACTTAGTTCGTTTTTGGTATGCAGCCCTTTATTTATTTGCAAGCGCTTATGCGTTAATTCACGAGGGCCACGTTAGAGTTGATGTTCTTTTCATAAAATCTATGGCACCGGCATATTCTTTTGCTGAATGTTTATTACCTTTAACAATAGCATCTTGCATGGGTTTAGATAATTTTTTTTTATATTTTTTGTAATACAATCCAAAATTGTTTGCTAAATCTGTTTCATAAATTATCTGATGATATTTATGAATGTCTTTAAAATAAGATGGTGTATCAAAAATTTCGATATTTTTTTTAAAAGATTTAATAAAATATTCGAAAGCTTCTTTAGATTTTTTTTCAATATTTTTCCAATGGTCTGTTTTATAAAAAATAAATTTTGGTTCAAACAGTGGTCCCTTTTTTGTTTCTTCAAGCATACTATCAGCTGAATAATAAACAGATGCATTATCAAATTTATCTTTTTTAATTAAAACCTTTGCAAGGAGTGCTACATCCTCAACAGTTCTTCCAAATACACCTATATGATCTAATTTTTCTGAAGTTTTAAGCACTCCATTTCTTGAAATTAATCCGTAGGTTGGTTTATAACCTACAACTCCACAGTAAGATGCAGGTCTAATAACTGAACCACCTGTTTGTGATCCTATTGATAAAGGTGCCATAAATGATGCAACAGCAGCAGCAGACCCGCTCGATGAACCACCTGGAGTTCTAGAGTAATCATGTGGATTAGTTGTTTTAGCAGGACCAAGATAAGCTAATTCAGCTGTAGCAGTTTTGCCCATTACAATTGCACCAGCTGCTAAAAGCAAATCAATAATTTCTGCATTTTGTGAGTAAGATTTTCCTTTTCTAATAACTGTTCCACATTCTGTTGGCATATCAACTGTTCCAACAATATCTTTTACAGCTACAGGAATGCCATGCAAAGGTCCTGTGGGTTTTCCTGATCTTCTGTATTCATCAGCCTCAGAAGCTTTTTCTAGTAAAAGTTTTTTATCAAAATGTGCCCAAGCCTTAACATCTTTTTCAAATTTATTTATTCTTTCAATATACTTCTCACATACTTCGACTGAAGTAAGTTGAGCATCTTTTATTTTTGAAGCGATTTCTTCAACTTTTAAGGAAAAAATATCTATCATTTAATTTGCAAATAATGTTTCTGGCAACCATAGGGCTATTGCTGGAAACATGTACATTAAAAACATTGCAAAAATAACAATTGCTAAGAAAGGCATAATTCCTCTAAATATATCTAAAAGCTCAACATTGGTTTTTTGCACACCTTTTAAATAATATGCCGACATTGCCATCGGTGGGGTTAAAAAAGATGTTTGTAAATTTAATGCAATTAACATTGCAAAGAAGTACGGATTAACACCAAAAACTTCAAGCAAAGGTAAAAATATAGGTACAAAAATAATTAAAATTTCTGTCCATTCTAGAGGCCAACCTAAAAGAAAAATTATAATTTGTGTAATTACTAAAAATTGCCAGGTTGAAATATTTATTGATGTGAAAAAATGCTCAAATATTTCATGTCCACCCAGATATGAAAATACAGATGAAAAAGTCCAAGAACCAATGAACAACCACATAATCATTGCAGTTGTTTTTGCAGTTAAAAATACTGACTCTTTAAAATTTTGCCATTTTAAAGTTTTATAGAACCAAGATAGAATTAAAGCCCCAAATGCTCCTGCTGCTGCAGCTTCAGCTGGTGTTGCTATTCCAGCCAATATTGTTCCTAAAACTAACATAATTAATCCAAATAAAGGAACAAAAGAAACTAAAACCTCTTTTAAAATTTCACCTGTTGGTGGGATATCTTCTTTCGGTGGTCTTGGTGCTATCGATGGGTTTAACCAAGCTCTTGTAACTGCATATGCAATATAAAGACCAGCTAATAAAAGTCCTGGAAAAATTGCTGCTGCAAAAAGTCTTAAAGGTGATAATTGAGCAATTACTGAATAGACAATTAACATAATACTTGGGGGAATTAAAATACCCAAACATCCACCTGAACAAATTATTCCTGAAGCAAATTTTTTATCATAACCAGCTTTTACCATCGCAGGCCAGGCTAGTAATCCCATTAAAGTAACAACTGCTCCTATGATTCCTGTTGCTGTAGAAAATAAAGTACAAGTAATCAAAGCAGCTACAGCCATCGATGCAGGAAGTCTATGAGCAGCTAATCTTATCGCAAAAAATAGTTTTGCAACTATTCCAGCTCTTTCAACCAAATAACCCATAAATAAAAACAACGGTACAGCTGTAAGAACATTGTTATCCATAACTGTATAAGTATTTTGAACGAATAACTGAAAAATTCTGTTATCAAAAATATGCTCCATCATAGTAGCATCGTAATAAGCGTAATATCCAAAACCAATTCCCATTGCCATTAATGTGAAAGCTATTGGGAAACCTAAAAGCACTGCGAATAGAAATATGCCCATCATTAAAATTGCTACTTCTGGATTTGTAAGACTAAATAACATTATTTTTATCTTCCTCTTGTGATGTTCTCATTAACATTTGTTCCGTTTCTTCAGCAACAACCATTCTTGCTGGCCATTGTCCTGTTCTAATACAAATTAAAGATCTAAAAACTTCTGCAATTCCTTGAATTACCAACAAAGTTCCTGCAGCAGGTATCATAGTTTTCACCATATAAATTTGAATCTGCGCGGGACTACTCCAGCTAGTTTCTTTTATTTTCCAGGCCAAAGCTGCATATTCGTAACCATAAAAAGCCAAAGCAACTACACCAGGGAAAAAAAATATAAAATAAAGTACTAAATCAATCCAAGCCTGAGTTTTTTGACTAAATAATCTATAAATTACATCTCCTCTTACATGAGCCTCTGTAGCCAAACAGTATGCACCTGACATCATCAATATTGCACCATACATCTGCATACTAAAATCAAAATTCCACAAAGTTGGCTTATTAAAAACATAGGCCATTACTACTTCATAAACCGTACCTCCCATTAAAATTACAATACACCAGGAAAAAGCTTTTCCCATTGAAGTGCTTAAAGTGTCTGCAAATTTAATGAAAGAATTCATCATAGAAAAGTATATTAAATTAAGCTAAAAAAAAAGGGGGTTTTTAAACCCCCTTTTATAATAGTTTTAAAGTTAATTAAATTTTAACTTTTTCAATTGGTCCAAACTCATTTTCATAAGCTAATTTGTAGTTCGGTTGATTCATCAACAGATACTTCATTGTTC
Source organism: uncultured Pelagibacteraceae bacterium (assembly GCA_902558545.1). GTDB lineage: Bacteria > Pseudomonadota > Alphaproteobacteria > Pelagibacterales > Pelagibacteraceae > Pelagibacter. Next base: position 4,239 of record CACEEJ010000015.1, read on the forward strand.
TCTTAGCGTATGCTTTTTGTGAGTCTACTACTTTCTTAAAGAAAGCGTCCTTACCAGAAAACTCAGCAACGATTTTATCCCAACCTTTTAATTGTTCGGCTAAGATAGCGTCAGAAGTTTGGTAGACATTTACCTTATGCTCATTCATCAACTTCGCTAAGTCAGCAGAATATCTCACTAACGCTTTGAAGTAGTTATCTGAGTTAGCAGCATAAGCAGCGTTCTTCAAGATAGCTTGATGAGCAGGTGAAAGGCTGTCAAATCTCTTTTTGTTTACCGGAACTTCAAACATTTCCTGAGATTGGTGGAAACTTCCTAAGTGGTAATGTTGAGAGACATCTTGCATTCCAAACTGTGAGTCTGATGTAGGGTTGTTAAACTCTGCGGCATCAATCAAACCAGTTTTCATTGCTGGTTGAATTTCACCACCTGGCAATTGTCTTACAACCATTCCCATAGCAGTTAAAACGTTAGTCGCTAAACCAACTGTTCTATACTTCATACCTTTAACATCAGATACTTTAGTTACATTCTTTTTAAACCAACCAAATGGTTGTGCTGGCATTGGCATATGGAACATACCGTAGTAGTTAAATCCTACACTTTTTACAGCTTCATCATATAAAGCTCTTCCTCCGCCATACTCTATCCATCCCATTACTTCTTGAGATGACATTCCGTATGATGGACCAGTTCCAAAAAGTGATGCAGCTGGATTTTTTCCATACCAATATGCTGTCACCCAGTGACCCATATCTACTACTCCAGAACTCACTGCTTGACCAATTTCTGAAGTTTTAACAACTGCTCCAACTGGTTGAAGATCAATCTTCAATTCACCGTTAGACATGTCGCTAACCATTTTGGCATAGTCTCCAGCCATTTCAAAAAAGATGTTAGCACCTGATGGCCATGCTGCTTGCATCTTTAATGTTAATGGAGCACCAAAAGCAACATTTGGCATTGCTACAGCTGTTGCTGCGGCTGCACCAGTTGCTGCTGCGGCTTTGAAGAACTTTCTTCTTGAAGGAGTTTTTGAACCCTTCAATGATTTTTTGTTCTTTATCATTTTATTCTCCTCTAGTTAATTAACTATTAAAAATAAAACACAGATTCAGATTAGAGTCTTTCTAAAAAGAGGTACAGATTGTCACAATAAAACTTTAGATTGAAATTTTCTATCTTAAGTTGAATTTAAATTAATTTATTGTCCTCATAAACACAACATTTCTCAGCTGGTATGTGAAGTTTAACATTCTGATTAGGTATTTCAGTTTCTCTAGTAACTTTTGATTTAATGGTAAAGTTTCCCATTTTGGCGGTGATCAATTTATAATTTCCTAGATCCTCAACCTTTTCAACATTAACATTAATTAAGTTTTCATTTTGGTTTTGTGCAATTTTAATAAATTCAGATCTAATTCCTAATTTAATATTTTTCGTTTTTATATTTGACAAATTTGTACGGGTTTTAATTAAATTATTGTTTATTTTTACACTATCGTTTGAGGAAACTTCACTTTCAAATAAGTTCATAGCTGGCGATCCAATAAAGTAACCAACAAATGTTGTATTAGGTCTTTCAAAAAGTTCTTTAGGGGAACCGGTTTGAACCACTTCTCCTTCACTCATTACTATTATATTATCTGCAAAAGTCATCGCTTCGTTTTGATCATGAGTTACATAAACTAATGTTGTTTTATATTGCTCATTAATTTCTTTAAGATTTCTTCTTAATCTAAATTTTAAATCTGGATCAATAACAGTTAAAGGCTCGTCCATTAGAACTGCAGCAACGTCTTCTCTTACAAGACCTCTTCCTAAAGATATTAATTGCTTTTGGTCTGCTGTTAATTTTCTTGCAGGGGAATTTAAAAAAGATTTTAAATTTAAAGTTTCAGCAACTGAATTAACTCTTTCATCCGTTTTACTTTTAGAAAAATCTCTACATTTAAGTGGGAAAGCTAAATTTTCATAAACAGTCATTGTATTATAAATAACTGGAAATTGAAAAACTTGAGCAATATTTTTATCTTCTGTTTTTAAATCTGTAACATCTTTATCATCAAATAATATTCTTCCAGCAGAAGGTCTTACTAAGCCAGATACAATATTTAGCATTGTAGTTTTTCCACATCCAGAAGGACCTAAAATTGCATATCTATTTCCATTTTCCCATGTCATTGAGAAAGGATTCAAAGCATAAACAGGATTTGGATCATTTGGATTGTATGAGTGAGATATGTTGCTTAAATCGATTTTAGCCATTCAAACCCCCAAAAGGTGAAGATGCTAATTTTCCATCAGCATGAAACGCATAAGCTCTATCAATTTTAAAATTAATTTTTACTTTATCGTGTATTTTAAAGTTAAGAACTTCTTCTATTGAAACTATAATTTTTGTATCTCCTCTTTTTAAATGTAGCAATGTTTCTGAACCACTAATTTCTGCAAGCTCAACTTCAAATTCGTGTCCGTTTTCGTTTAATTCAATATCAGAAGATCTTAATCCGATTTTTAAACCATCTTCGGTTAATTTAGATAAATGTTGTGGAGCCTCTACATCTATGCCTTCAAATCTAATCTGATTATCTGAAATTTTAGCTTCGATAATATTCATTGGCGGGTCATTAGAAATTTCTGCAACTTTCAATGAGTTTGGATTTTCAAATATTTCTTTTGCCGGACCAACTTGTAAGACCTTGCCTTCATCTAGAACTATAACTTCACCATTTAATTCCATAGTTTCTCTTGGATCCGTGGTCGAATAAATTAATATTGTTTCATCTGCTAAACCTTTAGAAAATAGGTTCTTAAACTCTTCTCTAAGTTGCTCTCTCAATTTATAGTCTAAATTTACTAATGGCTCATCTAGCAACAGTATTTTAGCGTTTTTGACTAAAGATCTTGCAAGCGAAACCCTTTGTTGTTGCCCTCCAGAAAGCTCTTGGATCTTTCTATTTTCATAACCTAACAAGCCTACAGATTTTAAAGCGTCCATTACTTTTTCTTTGATAATACTTTGATCTATTTTTCTTTGTTTCAAAGGAAAGGCTATGTTTTCAAAAACATTTAAATGAGGATAGTTTATGAATTGCTGATAAACCATTGCCACATTTCTTTCCCAGACAGGAATTTTTAAAAAGTTTTTACCATCAAATTCAATTTCACCACTATCTGGTGTTAAAAGACCAGCTATTGTTTTTAATAGAGTTGTCTTTCCAGATAACGTTCTTCCTAGAATTGTATATAGATTCCCTTCTTTAAAATTAAACGATACTTCGTTTAAATGATATTGATCATCTGGTTTATATGATAAATTATTAGCAACTAAATCCATTACTTAATAGCTCCTGATAAATTTCCTTTTGATAAATATCGTTCAACTATAAATGCAACAATAATTAATGGTGCTACTGAAACTAAAGCTGATGCTGATAAGCTCCACCAAGGAGTTACAGACGAATTTAATGCAACAATTTTAACCGGTAATAACTGGACCTCTGTAAACGTTAAAATAAAAGCAAAGAAAAAATCAATCCATCCAAATATTATGCAAAACATTCCTGCTACAATTAAACCAGGTATTGAATTTGGTAAGACCACTTTTAAAAATGCTTGATAAGGGTTACAACCATCAATTAGAGCTGTCTCGTCAATTTCTCTTGGAACTTTATTAAAAAAGTCGACCATAATCCAAACCGCTATTGGCATTAATAAAACAATATAAACAACAATAAGCCCAGTCAGACTATCTAATAAATTTATTGAACTTAAAAATAAAAAAAATGGAATAGATAAAACAATAGGTGGCATTATTCTTTGTGAGATAAAGAAAAAAGTAATGTCATTATTTTTTACAAACCCTGCCTTAAATGTATATCTTGATAATGCATAAGCAGATAATGTTCCAAGAATAATACTAATTAAACTTGCAGTACAAGTTACAAACAAACTATTAAAATATGGTTCAATTATATCTACTCCTCCTTTAGCCGGAGATTTAATTAAAACCTTCCAACCTTCTAAGTTTGGCTCAAAATCAACCCATGGAATATATGTTACTCCCCCATTAACAGACTGGAAATCTTTAAAAGATGTTGTTAAAGCCCAAAGAAAAGGAGCAACTACAAATACTGTCCAAACGACAATAAAAAAATATTTCAAAAAAATATATAGTTTATTCATTATCTATTCTTTTAATAAAACTTTAGTTAATACTTTTGCTATTATAGTTAGACTTATGATCATAATTATTAAATAAGTAAATGACATCGACGCTGCATAACCCATCTGAAATTCTCTTAGCCCTTTTATAAAAATGTAAAAACTTGAAGTTTCGGTTGAAGTTCCTGGACCACCAGAAGTTAAAACGTAAACTGTATCCATTATCTTTGAAGCCTCAATTAACCTTATAATTATTGCTCCAATGGATATAGGGGCCATCAATGGAAATGTTACATAAATAAATTTTCTGACTGGACTGGCGCCATCAATCGCAGCGGCCAAAAATGGTTCTTTAGGCAATGATAACAAGCCTGCCAACAAAAGCAGAAACATAAAAGGTGTCCATTGCCATACCTCAACTATAATTACTGTAAATTTTGCGATAACTGGGTCTGTCAACCACTTGGGAGCTACACCAAAAACTGATAACAAATCATTTACTGGTCCAAGAGACTCATGAAAAAAAGTTCTCCAAATAACTGTCATGATCACCGGGGTTGTCATCATTGGAACTAAAAAAAGAACTCTAAAAAATCTTTTAAATTTAATATCTTTCCAAACCATATGTGCTAGTGCAAAACCAATCACATATTGTAAGATAACTGTTGTAACTGATAAAAAACTCAATCTAAAAAATGATTCCCAAAATCTTGGGTCATCAGTGAATAATCTTATGTAATTTTCTAATCCTATGTAATCTAAACCAGGATTATAACTATTCCATCCTGATAAACTTAATCTAACTACGAAAATAATTGGAAATATTAATATTCCTATCAATACAAATAAACCTGGAAACAGAAAGAAATATTTATGCTTAAAATTCATTTATATAAAAAGGATTATATTACTTTTATATTACGTGGCCATTTTAATTAATGGCCACGTAAAGTATTTTATAATTATAGCTTGTTGTCTTCCATTTTAACACCAACAGCATAGGCATCTTGAACTGCTTTTTTACCTACTCTGCTTACAATTGCTTCCCACTCTTTAGCAACTTCGTCTAAAGCTTCTTGAGGAGATAATTGTCCTGCTAAAGCTTTTGAAGTTCCTGTAGCAACAGCACTTGTAAATTCAAATACACCTGGAACTCTTAGAGGGAAAACTCTGTTATTACTTTTTTCCATATCTAAAAGTGTTTGAGTGTAACTGTTAGCGATCTCTGGATCCCAACCCATACTATTAATATAGATATTAGGGTCAAAGTCTGAGTTTTTAAATGGGTTAACACCAAATCTACCAATAGCTAAATCAGCTTGGTGGTTTGCACCATTAGAAAAGAAGCAAAGATAATCAAATGCCATATCTTTTACTTTACTTTTCTTAGCAACACCTACAGCCCAACCCCAAACAATGTAAGGAGCTTGGTTGTATTGGTTTTCCCAGCTATTTGTAACTCTGTTCCAAACTCTATCAGCGCCTGGAAGTGGAGCTGCACCAACTTTATTTTTAATTGGGCTATCATCTTGCATTGCTGCAATAAATGCATCGTCCCAAGAGAAACTAAATAAAGTTTGTCCACCACCAAATGATCCGATTTCATCACCTAGACCAAAGTTAGTTCCTCCCGGAGGAACATATTTAGTAGCTTCAACCCAATCAGTTAATGCTTCAACAAAACCTGGGTTATTGATGTTTGGTTTCATAGTTTCTAAATCAAAAAAGAAACCACCTGGAGTTCTAGGGTTTTTAGCATAAGCAACTGATCTGCTGAAAAAAGCTGCAAACATTAAGTCATCTTTTTTCATAACTTCAGCTGAACCATATTCTTTTTCACCATCTCCATCCCAATCCCAATCATTGAAATATTTAGCCATTTGAGCGTATTCTTTCCAAGTTCTTGGAACTCTTAACTCATTACCTGTGTCAGCTTTATATTTCTTCTGCATTTCTGGATTATCAATGACATCTTTTCTGTATTTAAGATAATGTCTGTCACCATCAACTGGGTATTGGTACATAGTTCCATCCCAAGATGATACACCCATGTGAGATTTTGTTACGTCTTTCATCTCAGGTGAGTTCATATACTTCTTAGGAACTGGTGCTAAATATCTTTTCCAGTCATTAATGAAGTTAGAAAATCCAAACACAACATCGTAAGGAGCTTGTCCAGCTTGGAAAGGAACCATTGCTTTTGAGTACAAATCACCTGCTGGTGTATGTGTAACTTCAACTTTTGCACCAGTTAATTTCTCAAACTGTTCAGCGTGTAGAGCTGTTGGCTCACCCATTACCGGTATTGCGTGAGTGTTTATTTTAAGAGTTTTTCCTTTGTAATTTTTCTTAGACATCTTCTCATAAGAACAGTCACCAGGAATATCTCCTGTAGCTTTGATATGTGGAAACTGATCGCTCCACTTATCAGCATATGCCATAGGACTAAATATCATTAAACTTGATATTAAAGCCGTCAAGCAAGTTTTCATTATTTTCATTATTACCTCTCTCTTCCTTTACTTAATTACGGAACTAAAACAGCTCTTCCCTTAACCTTACCGTCGTTAAGATCATGGAGCGCTTTATTAGCATCGTCTAATTTATATTCTTGCATGGATAGCTTCACTTTTCCTCGATCTGCTAACTCCATCAATTCATATAACTCAGACCACGTTCCCACTAAATTACCTACGATTGTTTTTTCAGAAATAATTAAATCAACTGCTAATGATTTGATTTCTTCTCCGTATCCAACAATGTAGTAAAAACCACCATTAGAAGTCATTTGAATTCCCATGGCAGTAGATCCTTTTTCACCTACGAAATCGATAACAGCTTCTGAACCTTTTCCTTTAGTTAGTTCTTGAACTTTTTCAATTTCATTTCCATCAATTAAAACTCCATGATCACCACCGAGTTCCATTGCATGTTTTAAGGCTGTTTCAGATTTCTCAACAATAATAATGTCAGCTGCACACATTGCTTTCAAACATTGAATAGCAATATGTCCTAAACCTCCAGCACCAATTATCGTGCAGCTTTGACCTGGCAATAAATGTCTAGTTGCCTTTTTAACAACTCTATAAGCTGTAAGACCTGCATCTGAAAAAGGTGCAACATCTTTAGGTGCTAAAACTTTTGGAAGTTTAATTAAATTTCTAACACTTGTTTTTAATAACTCTGAGTATCCACCTTCTTTAATACTTAATCCAGGAAATGCTCCAGCAGCAGCATGCATATCATTACCTCTTCTACAGTCCAAACATGTACCACCTGTTCCTGAAATTAATGGATGTAAAATAACTGGATCACCTTTTTTAAAATCAGTTACGTCTTTACCAACATCCTCTACCCATCCAGCATTTTCATGCCCCATTACGCATGGTAATAAAGTTCCATCTGGATCTTGAATATGTTTCCATACTCCTTCAATAATATGTAAATCTGTTCTGCAAACTCCTGCAGCACCAATTTTAACAATTACGTCTGATGCCTTCTCAATTTTTGGATCTGGCATTTCTTCGCCTGTAACCCAAACTTTTTCTTTCATTTCTGGGTCATACTTGTGCAAAACCTGTGCTTTCATCGTTTTCTCTCCCTTTTAATTTTTAAAACCTTATTAAAAAATCGAAGTCTGATGGAGTCAATGCCGCTTTTAAGTGTCCAAATAGTTTACAAATACAACCTGTGGTTAGTTGTTGAACACTTTAATTTTAATTATCTTTCAAAAATGGGAAATTTATCTTCAACAAGTAAAGAATTTAAAAATATTCTAAAAAAAAGAGGAATGATGTCCTATGAGATGGGCAAAGAAATTTCTGATAGCTGGTCGAGGTGTATTGCTGAGGGGCTTAATCCGTTTCAAGATCCAAAACAAAGCGTCGTATCTTCAATTGAATTAAAAGAGATTAAAGAAAAAAATGATGCTCTTAGAAAAATAGTTCTTCCTGAATTAGAACTTTTATACTCTCAAATTGCTGGTACTAATTTTATGGTCGCGTATTCAGACGAGAATGGTTTAGTGCTTGATACAATTTATGATAAAACTTGTCTTCAAACAGATGTGGGTAAAACTGTTATACCAGGATCTATTTGGGCTGAGAAAGTTTGTGGTACAAACGGTTTGGGATTATCCGTTGAATTAAAAAAACCAACAATAGTTTCTGGAAAAGAGCATTTTTTTATAGCACATGAAAATATATCTTGTTTCGCAAGTCCAATAATCAATTATGATGGTAAAACTATTGGAATTATAGATGCCTCAACTGACTATATGTCAAGAGAACAACACACCCTGGCTTTAGTGAAACTTGCAACCAGAAGTATCGAAACAAAGTTATTTTTAAAAAAATTTGAACATGAATTGATTTTATCTTTTCATCCTAGACAAGAGTATTTATCAACAACAAGTGTTGGATTATTAGCTGTAAATGGAGATGGCCTAATTGTAGGTGCAAATAGCAATGCAAAAATAATGCTTAATGGATTGGTTGACCTAAAAAACGAAAATTTTAATAAAATTTTTACTAACTCATTTTCATCTATTGCATCAGATTTATTAAATAATAAGACATTAAAAATTACAGACCATTTAGGTTCATCTGTGTTTGTAGTTAAAAGTCAAATTTTTAAAGAAAACAAATTTATTGAAACAAAATCAGAAAAGAAAACTTATGCATGCAAAAATTGCGAAGATACTAAAATTAAAAGAGAAAAATGTGTTTTAATTAGATCAACATTTAATGAAACAAATAATATTTCTGCAGCTTCAAGAAAATTGGGTGTTTCAAGAACTACGATTTATAAACACTTACAGTAAACTATTTTAATCAATGGGATAGTCCCAAGCACTGCCACCTATAACTTTGGAAATAGCAGAAAAATCTTTAGTATCGTTTCCATCTTTGCAAAATTGGTCATAAATTTCTAAAGCCATTTTTCCTAATGGTGTTTCTGCATTCACACTCTTAGCACAATCATTTGCAAGTTTAAGATCTTTATTCATCATTCCTGCAGAGAAACCTGGACGATAATTATTATTTGAAGGCGTGCCATCAATTAAACCAGGTAAAGGTGGATAAACAGAAATTGGCCAACTATTACCAGATGCATTTTTCATAATTTCATGAACTTTTTTAATATCTATGTTTAATCTTTTTGCTAACATTAACGACTCTGATGCAGCAATCATTGCAATACCTAAAGCCATGTTGTTACAAATTTTGGCACCATTACCACTACCTAAATCACCTGCATGAAATATATTTTTTCCCATAATTTTTAATAAAGGGAGCGCTTTTTCAAATGCTTTTTTCGATCCACCAACCATTATATTTAAAGTTGCTTTTTGGGCTCCCATTACTCCCCCACTAACTGGCGCATCAATCATTTCTATTCCTAATTCTGAAGCTTTTTTTCCAATTTCAATAGAAGTTTGAATATCAATTGTTGAACAATCAATTAGCAAACAATTTTTTGATACTTTATTTATTATTCCATTATCTCCTAAATAAACTTCTTTGGAATGCTTGCCCTCTGGAAGCATGGTTATAACTGTTTCTACATCATCTGTAATTAAGTCATCTAAATTTTCGATTGTCTTAAGATTTTTATCTTTTGCAATCCCAAGCATTTTTTTTGAGACGTCAAAAACTTTTACAGATTTACCTGCCTTCATTAAATTTTCAGCCATTGGACAACCCATGTTGCCAACGCCGATGAAAGCTATGGATTGAGACATTTTAATTTACTTTATTAATACAATTTCCAGTTCTAAAAAACTCATCTAAATTATCAATTGCTAAATTTCCCATTGCAATTCTTGTATCTTTTGTTGCACTCCCCAAATGAGGTAAAACAAAAGCACTTGGGATTTTTAAATAACCAGGATTTAGATTTGGCTCATTTTTATAAACATCTAATCCTGCTGCATAAATTTTTCTTCTATTCAATGCATCAATTAAAGCTTCATCATCAACTATATCACCTCTTGCAACATTAGTTATCACAGCACCTTTAGGAAAATACTCAACAGTCTCTTTATTTATCAAGTTCTCTGTTTCTTTCGTTGCTGGACAACAAATTGATAAAACATCTGAGACTGAAAAAAGACTTTTTATGCTGTCATGATATGTTGCACCTTGTTCTTTATCTTCACTTAATTTTGAACGATTATGGTAATGAATAACCATACCTAAAGATTTTGCAATTTTTGCAATTTTTTGGCCAATACGACCCATACCTAAAATTCCTAATCTTGTTCCTGTTAATTGTTTCCCAATTAAATAATCAGCAGACCACTTCCATCCACCTTCTTTTGCAGACTCTATTCCTTCGGAAGCTCTTCTGCACGCTCCTAAAATTAATAAAATTCCGATTTCTGCTGTAGCATCTGATAAAACTTCTGGAGTATTTGTTACTGCTATACCTCTATTTTTTGCTGCTTCTAAATCAATGTTTCCAAATCCAACTGCAAAATTTGAAATAATTTTTACAGAGTCTGGTAATTTATTAATTGTTTCTACATCTAATTTTTCAGTTAATGATGATAATATCCCATCGAATCCTTCACTCATTTCGATTATTTTTTTTTGTGAATAAAGTTCATCATTAGTATTAAATTTAGCATCAAATAATTTAGACGCCTTATCTTCACTTTCTCTAATTAAACGTCTTGTAATTAAAACCTTTTTCATAATTGTTATTTTAATATTTCAGGTTTTGGTCCTCCAGTGTACCAATCTAAAACTTCAATTGTATGTAATATTGGAACTTTAGTACCATGAGCGATTTGTGTAATACAACCAATATTTCCTGTAGAAATAAAATCTGGATTTAAACTTTCAATATTATTTACTTTTTTCTTTAATAATTGTTTTGCAATTTTTGATTGCAAAATGTTGTATGTTCCAGCTGAACCACAACATATATGTCCTTCTGGAATTTCCATAATTTCATTGTTTGTTTTCTCAAGTAATGAAACTGGCTGCGAATGAACCTTTTGACCATGCTGCATTGAACACGCAGAGTGATATGCTACTTTATATTTTTTTCCTTTATCTTGAATATCAAGTTTCAAACTTTCGAATATATATTCTGATATGTCTTTTGTAAGTTCTGATATTACTTTGGCTTTTTTACTTAGCTCTTTATCTTCACGAAAAATAAATCCATAATCTTTCATGGTTGTTCCGCAACCGGACGTATTTGATAAAATTGCATCCAAATTTCCTTTTTGATGCTCCTCATACCAAGTGTTTATATTGTTTTTAAAATCTTGATGCGCATCCTCCTCTTTTCCTAGATGATGATTTAAAGATCCACAACAACGAATTTTTTTTGGAACAACTACTTCTACACCGTGTCTGTTTAATAACCTTATTGTTGCTTCATTAATTTGAGGAGATATTTCTTTTTGTACACATCCTGTTAAAAGAGCAACCCTAGCAATTCTTTTTTTAGTGGAGGATTTATAAACTTCTTTTATTGGTAAACTTTTTTTAGGAAAATTTGTAGGCATTAATTCAATCATATCCTTAATTTTTGATGGCATTAAGAATTTGAAAGGCTTTGATAATTTTACTAATAAACTTGATAACCGAAAAACTTTTGTATTTGGAAGAGTAATTGATAAAAAATACCTTATTAGTTTATCAAAGAAAGATCTTTGATAATTTTTTTCAATATATTTTTTTCCATGATCAATTATATGCATGTAATTTACTCCTGCAGGACAAGTAGTCATACAGCTGTAACATGAGAGGCATCTATCGATATGCTTTACAACTTTTTCGGTTGGTTTCCTATTATTTTCAAGCATATCTTTAATAAGATAAATACGTCCTCTAGGACCATCTAACTCATCGCCTAGAAGTTGATGCGTAGGGCATGTAGCATTGCACATTCCACAATGCACACACTTTTTAAAAACTTTTTCGTTTGCAAAATTGTCAGGATCTCTAAGCTGTTCTTCTGTAAATTTTGTTTGCATTAAACTCCTCTATACATTTTCCCTGGGTTTAAAATTCTTTTAGGATCAAAACTTTGTTTTACTTTTTCAGAAATCATTAAACGTACTTTATCAACAGTAAAAATAGCTTCTCCGTAATCATATTCTGATGAAGTTTTAATTACTGTCAAATAACCTCCAAAATCTTTTGCCATTTTTTTTATGTCTTTAATCTTTTCTTCTTTTTTACTATTAACTTCAATCCAGAATAACGACCCACACCAATCAACAAAATAATTATGGTTGTTTTCTAAATATTTGCATAGTTTTGAACCATTTGCAGGTGGTATCACCATTCGTATTAAATTATGTTCGGTCTTTTCAAATACCTCTAAATTATTTACTTTTTTCCAAAATGGTTCTGATTGATAAACATCAAGGGTAGAGATATCTGAATTATTTAATTCAAGTTCTTTTTTTAAATTGTGAATTTTTTCTTCAATTGAAATTTTGTCCCCTTCAACTCTAAATGCTATAAATGAAACATTTGATTTAAGATCATTAAACTTAAAAACAGAATTTTTTTTAGTAACAAAATCTTTATCCTTTGATTGTTCAGGAATAAAAACGGCGCCAGAAATTTCGCTACTTGAGCTAGATAGTTTATTAAAAAAATCATAAATTTGTTCGAAATTACTAGGATAAATTATTACAGTTTTAGAAGAATCTTTCTTAGGTAGCACCTTTAACGTAATTTCGGTTAAAGCAACAAGAGTACCAAATGAGCCTGCAATTAGTTTTGATAAATCATAACCTGTAACATTTTTTACAACAGTACCTCCTGATTTAATTATATCTCCTTTTCCATTAACTCCCTTAAAACCTAGGACATGATCTCTCACACTACCAACTTTAAATCTTCGTGAACCTGCATAGTTGCAAGATAAGTATCCTGCTATTGTCCCTTTATTAGACTTACCTTCTTTAATATACCCAAAGTCTATTGGTTCAAAAGCTAGCTCTTGATTATTTTCGCTTAAGACCTGCTCGATTTCATTGATTGGTGTACAGGCTTTAACTTTGATATACAATTCTTCAGGTCTATAATCGATAATACCTGAGATTTTAGATAAAGACGTAGTATTAGCTGACTGCGTTTTATTTCCAATGAAACTTTTTGAATTGTTACCGATAATTTCTGTTGGAGAATCTTGTTTATATAGTTCCCTAATTAAATCTGAAACTTCTGTCTCATCTTTTGGATAATAGATGTTATTAGAATCTTGGAAGATCTGGGAATTTATCTTTATTTTTGTGGACATGAACCCTTCCTTCCTCTGCACATTTTCTAAGTATAGGATAAACTTTTCCAGGATTTAATAAATTTTTTTCATCTAATGATTTTTTGATACTCAATTGTTGTTGAATATCATTATCATTAAACATTTCACACATAAGCTCTCGCTTTTCTATACCAACACCATGCTCTCCTGTAATTACTCCACCAAGTCTTACACATGTTTTTAATATTTCTGAACCAAACTCTTCAGTTTTTCTAAGTTGTTCTTTATCATTTCCATCAAACATGATAAGTGGATGTAAATTTCCATCACCTGCGTGAAAACAATTTGCCACTGGTAATTCATATTTTTCAGATAATTTTTTTATTTCTAATAATGCTTCAGCAAGCTTGCCTCTGGGAATAGAACCATCCATGCAATAGTAATCAGGTGCCATAGCTCCACACGCTGGAAAAGCTGCTTTTCTTCCAGCCCAGAATGAAAGTCTTTCTTTCTCACTATTGCTAAGTTTAAGACTAGAGCAATTATTTTTTTTACAGATTGCCTCTACTTTTTTAATTAACTCATTAACCTCTGACTCTGTACCATCAAGTTCCACTATTAATAATAATTCTGCGTCTCGTGGATATCCCGCTTTACTAAAATTATCTGTTGCCTCAATTAAAGCTTTATCCATTATTTCCATTCCTGCAGGCACTATTCCACTTGAAATAATTTCTGAAGCTGCATCTCCACCTTCTTTAATAGATGGAAAACCAATCAAAGCAGCTCTTACTACTTCTGGTGTTTTTAAAATTTTAACTGTAACCTCAGTGACAACTCCCAATAATCCCTCTGAACCACAAATTAAACCCATAAGATCATATCCCTCTTGATCAAACGATTTGCCTCCAAATCTACAAATAGTTCCATCCATCATTACCATTTGTACACCTAAAATATTATTTGTAGTCGTTCCATACTTTAATGAGTGAACTCCACCAGAATTTTCAGCAACATTTCCACCTATAGAACATGCTAACTGGCTCGAAGGGTCTGGCGCATAATAAAATCCTTTGTGTTGAACTGCATGAGTAATGCCTAGATTTGTAACTCCTGGCTGAGTAACAACACATTTATTTTCGTAATCAATTTCTAATATTTTATTAAATTTTCCTAAACCAAGAAGAATAGCATCTTGAAGAGGTAATGCTCCGCCGGACAATCCTGTGCCTGCACCTCTTGGTACAACTTTAATATTTTCACTATGACAATATTTTAATATCTCACTTACTTCTTCTGTGTTTTCTGGAAGTACTACTGCTAATGGTGTTTGCGTATAAACTGATAAAGCATCAGTTTCATATGGTCTCAATTCATCAGCCTCACTCAATACATTTTCTATATTGGTTAACTTTGAAAGTTTTTTTACTATTTCACTTTTTCTATTTAAAATAGAACTATCAATTTTTGGTAAAGCTATTTCAGACATAGCCTAGCCTAACATTTTTTTGATATTTTCCAATGCGTTAGAAATGTTATCTCGAGAGGCTGCGAAGCTAAATCTTACATAATCTTTGCATGTTTTTCCAAAAGCTGTACCGGGAACTATAGCTACACCTGCCTCATGCATAGCTCTTTTACAAAATTCACTACCATCCATTCCAGTTCCAATAACTTTAGGGAATGCATAAAATGCTCCACCAGGTAAACTACATTCTACACCAGGTAAACTATTCAAACCTTCATGAATTAATTTTCTTCTTAATGTGAACTTTTCCATCATCTCATCAATTGAGTCATCAGGTCCATCTAGGGCAGCAATACCTGCGAACTGAGCAGCAGCGTTCACACATGATACACTATTAATTAATAATTTATTTACATGTTCAAGTAAATTTTCTGGCCAAAAACTCCAACCGAGTCTCCAACCTGTCATTGAGTAAGCTTTACTCCAACCTTCTAAAACTATTAATCTTTCTCTTAACTCAGGATAATTAAAGAATGTTGGCATTTCTTTGTCATCAAAAATTTGTCTACTATAAATTTCATCACTTAAAATAGTCACATGAGGATATTTTTTTAAACCCTCAGCCAATTTGTCTATTTCAGATTTTTCTACAAAACTTCCAGTAGGATTATTTGGATTTATTAAAATTAATAATCTAGTTTTATCAGTAATTAGAGATAAAATTTTATCTGCACTAAACTTTAAATCTTTATCTTCAGTTAGATCGTAGGGCACTGCAGTAGAACCAGTATAATTAATCATTGATTCATAAATAGGAAAAGCTGGAGTTGGATGTATTATCTCTGCACCTGGCTCACCAAAACACTGAATTGCATAATGCATTGTTGGTTTCCCACCTGGCATAATAATAATCCTTTCAGGATCTACCTCTGCACTATAACGTTTCTTTATCCATCTAGTGACTGCCTGTCTACACTCTAAAATACCATTCGAAAGAACATATCCGTGATGACCATCATCTAAAGCTTTTTTTGCTGCGTCAACTACATGTTTTGGAGTTTTGAAATCAGGTTGACCTAGACCTAGGTGAATCATCGGTTTACCTTGAGCTTCAAGTTTTTTTGCTTCAGCTAAAACAGAAAAAGCGCTTTCAGTTCCAAGCCTATCTAAAGATTTTGCAAGTTCCATAACAATTTTAAAAATTAAAGTCGACAAACTAAACGAAAATTAGTTTTTTGTCTATTTAGTTTAAAAGTTTAATTTATCAAATAAATGCTTAAAATTCTTATATTTTAGTCTCTATATATTATTTTTGACGCATCAAGGTCTTTAACAGACTTACAGCCCATTAAAATCATATTTCTTCTAATTTCTTTTTGCATATTTTCTAAAAGTCTTTCAACACCTTTTTGTCCACCAGCACCTAAGCTAAAAAGAAATGCTTTTCCAAAACTACATGCAGTTGCTCCTGCGGCTAAAGCTTTAAGAACATGTGTTCCCCTTCTTACACCACCATCAAGAATAATTTCTAATTTATCACCAACTGCATCTGAAATTGCTTTAACTTGATCAAATGGAGATCTTGATCCATCAAGTTGTCTTCCTCCATGATTTGAAATCATAATTGCTGTACAACCAATATCTATTGCTCTTTTGGCATCTTCTACTGACATTACACCTTTTAATGCCATAGGCTTATTCCATTTTTTTATGCAATATTCTGCATCTTTCCAATTCATTGCTGGATCGTATTGTTCATTAATATAATCCATAACTGATTTTGCAATATTGGTACCTTTATCAGTTTTATTTTTGATATTTGCTAATTCAAATTTTTTATTTGTAAAATATTTAAAAACCCAACCAGGTCTCATTGCAAAACTCAATAAACTATCCAAAGTAAATTTAGGTGGTGTGGTAAATCCAGTTCTATGATCTCTTTCTCTATTTCCAGCAACAAGTGTGTCAACAGTAATACACATTCCATCAAAATTAGCTCTGCTACATCTTTCGATTAAATCATCAGTAATTGATTTATCTTTGTGAATATAAAGTTGAAAAAGTTTTGGCCCACTAGAAATATTTGCAACCTCTTCAATTGAAAAAGACGCCATTGTGGACATGCTGTAAATTGTATCAAACTTCTCTGCAGCTCTAGCAGAAGCCTTGTCGCCATCAGGATCATACAAACTTTGCATTGCCGTAGGAGACAAAAACAAAGGCATACTAATTTTTCTACCAAAGACAGTGGTAGACAAATCTGGTTCACCAACACTATTAAGAATATTAGGAACTAAATCACAATCATTAAAAGCATCTGTATTTCTATTTAAAGTAACTTCGTCATCTGCTCCACCATCAATATAATGAAAAATAGGAGCGGGTAATTTCTTTTTTGCTAATTTTCTAAAATCTTCAAAATTATAACAGTCATTGATATTCATGATGTATCTTTATTAAAAGTTTTTGAAGAAATTAAACATATAACTATTTGCCCCAGGATTTTTCTCTCCTAGACTTGCATTAGATATATGATTATAGGAAAAACCTAATTCACTTGTTTTTGACAGATCAAGTGAAATTTGTAATTCACTTTTAAATTCTATTAAATGGCCTAAATCTTTACCATCTCCCTCATGATATATTCCTGGTGTAAAACTTGGTGTTAAATTTAATGCTCCTAATTTATATTGAGCTTGAACACCTGTATAAAAATATCCTGCATTATCAGCTGTGAATAAAAATCCAGTTATAGGAGAAAGATTACCTAAAAAAGTATCTCTATTTAAATTTTCATTTTGATGTTGAAAACCAATTAAAGTTGATTTTTTTCCATCATCACTAAAGTCAAACATTCCTGTGTAAACACTAAATTCTGTATTTTGATCTTTAAAAACTTTTTCCTCTGCAATCGAAGAAAATGCGAATGTGATCATTAACAGATTAATTAAAAATTTTTTTAAATTCATCACTAATTAATTTATTTTTTAACTATAAAGCTTTTGTAGATTATTGCACCTCCGATTAAAAATATCAATATCGGCAATAACCAAAGAATATATGTGTTTTTATTTAAACCAGGATCGTAAAGTATCCATTCTCCATATTTAGTTTTAAAATATTCATAAATTTGATCTTCAGTAAGACCTTCTTTAAGTTTTTTATCAACTACAATTTTTAAACTGTTTGCAAATTCAGAGTCTGAATCGTAAACCGATTGACCTTGACATATAAGACATCGTAAATTTTTAGTTATTTTGTTTCTTTTGTCGTTATCTTCAGCATTAACAATACTTAAAGGGAATAATATTATAACAATTAAAAAAAATTTAAAAAATTTCATTTTATCAATAAATTAATTTCATCAACTAATTCTTGGTTAAGAGGTCCAATATATTTTTTAATAATTTTATTATTATAAATTAAAAATGATTCGGGAACCCCATATGCTCCCCACTCAATTGCAATTGTGCCATCTAAATCAGTAAAGATTTCTTTATAAGGGTTTCCTAGTTCATTTAAAAAATTT
The DNA here is from genome assembly GCA_902558545.1 of uncultured Pelagibacteraceae bacterium. Classification (GTDB taxonomy): domain Bacteria; phylum Pseudomonadota; class Alphaproteobacteria; order Pelagibacterales; family Pelagibacteraceae; genus Pelagibacter. Next base: position 22,637 of record CACEEJ010000015.1, read on the forward strand.
TCTGCATTTTTTAAACTATCTTTATAATTTATCCCAATAATATTTACTTTATTCTCTAAATTTAATTTCATCAAAAGAGGATGCTCTTGTCGACATGGTACACACCAAGATGACCAAATATTTAATAAATAAACCTTATCTAACTCAAAGATACTTGATGATTTCACATTTTCTCCAGAGAAAAATTCTTTAGTATTAAACACTGGTATCTCTTTTTTTGCATTAACATCTGGAATATATATTTTTGAATCTTGTAGACTTTTGTAAAAAATAAAAAATATTATTCCAAAAATAATAATAACTGAAAAAGGTAATATTTTATTTTTCATTATCTTTTTTGTAAAAAGCTAACAATTCCCCCAAATGATATTAGAATTACTGATAGCCAAATCCATAACATAAATGGTTTAACTTGGTATCTTACGTTGAAAAAATCTTGGTTTTGAACCAGATTAATTACAATAAATTTATCTGACATTAGAGTTGTTTTAATATCAGCTTCACTTGTAGCAATGACAGGTTGATTATAAATTCTCAGTTCTGGCGAAAATCTATCCTCTTCACCATTTGAATTACTTATAAAAAAATTCGCAATTATAGCACTATAATTTTTTTCTTTTTTCTGATCAACACTTTCGAAAACTATCTTTGTTTTTGAATTTTCAAAAATTTCACCAACCTTAAGATTTGTTATAATTTCACTTGCAAATAAATTATTAAATAAAATACTTAGGATTAATAAACTAAATCCAAAATGAGAAATATTCTGTGAAATATTTTTATATTTTTTTACAAAAAAATCTCTCAACGTCATAAAGAATAAGTAAAGCCCACTAGATATCAAAATTGTGTTTATTAAAATATTTTGATTAAAATTTTTTAATACTAAAAATGCTAATAAAATTGAGATAATCAAAAAAGAAATTAAATAAATCTTATCTTCTAGTTGAGATTTTATCCATTTTAATTTTGGACCAATCGCCATCATGAATAAAAATGGAATTAAAAATGGAATTATCAATTTATGATAAAATGGTGGTCCGACAGATATTTTTTGAGAAGAAATTACATCTAAAAAAATTGGATAAACGGTACCTATTAATACAACTGATAAAAAATACATCATAAACCAATTATTAATTAATATTGAAGTTTCTTTGCTCAACCAAAAAAAACTAGATGATTTTCTATCATTATCTTTATGAAAAAAGAGAAAAATTAAAATAGATAAAAAAATTAAAATAAATAAAAAAACAAGAATAAATAAACCCCTTTCAGGATCATTAGCAAATGTATGTACTGAATTTAATATTCCTGATCTTACTAAAAATGTTCCACACATACTTAATGTAAATGTTGCAATAGAAAGAATTATTACCCATGAGGTTAAAATAGATTTTTTCTCTAATACTAAAATACAATGTAAAAGAGTAGTTAACGCAAGCCAAGGCATTAGAGAAACATTCTCAACTGGATCCCAAAACCAAAAACCTCCCCAGCCCAATTCGTAATAAGCCCAAATTGATCCGAGCAATATTCCTAAAGTCAAAAATATCCACGAAATTAAGATCCATTTTTTTATATGTGATGCCCAGCTAGTAGAAATAATTTTTAAGCTCGTTGCTGCCAAAACAGATGAAAAAATAATTGAAGAACCAACATAGCCTAAATATAAAATAGGTGGATGAATTGCTAAAGCAGGGTCTTGTAAAATTGGGTTTAATCCAAGACCTTCAGTAGGTATTGGAAAGATATAATTAAATGGATTTGATGTTTTGATTAGAAATAAAAAGAAACCAACAATTATTATTTGTTGAAAAACTAGAGTTAAAATTTTGTATTTTACTGGTTGATTTTTTGTTCTTACTAAAAATATGAAAATAAATAAAGTTAAAACAAGTAACCATAATAATAAACTACCTTCATGATTCCCCCAGGTTCCACTTATTTTGTAAAATAATGGTTTAGTAGTGTGAGAATTATTAAATACTGTTACATTACTAAAATCCGAAATAACAAAAGAAAAGATCAAACACAAAAAACTTATGACAACAAAAAATAATTGTAAAAATGTAAATGATAGTATTTTGGTATCTAATACGTTTGAATTATTAAAATTTTTATATGAAAAATAAAATAACGATAATCCAATAATTAATCCTAATATTAACGAATAATATCCAACAAGACTATAAATCAATTTATTTTTCCCCTAATGCTTCTTTTACTTCTGGTGGCATATAATTTTCATCATGCTTTGCTAAAATTTTTGTTGCAGAGAAGAAGTTTCTATCTTTTAAAAAACCTTCTGCAACAACACCTTTTTCCTCAGCAAATAAATTTGGTACTGCACCCGAATAAGTAACATTTATTTCATTTTTAAAGTCTGTTATTATAAAGTTAACTTCATTTGAATTTATAGAAATAGAATTTTTTTTAACCATACCTCCAACTCTTATTTTGCTTTTATCTATTTCAGTAAGTAATTTTATTTCTGAAGGCGATTGAAAATATACAACATTTTCCTCTAATGATTTTAAAATCAAAAATGTTGTTAAGATTAAAGTAATTAAGATTATTATTATAAACAGAAATCTTAATTTAACTTTTCGACCATACATGGTTTAAAAGTTAATTATTTGTTACGTTTGCTAAAATTTCTTTATTTATTCTTTGTGATTTTGCAGAATTAGCTTGCTCAGTAGTAAGTGATCC
>CACEEJ010000016.1 GCA_902558545.1 uncultured Pelagibacteraceae bacterium
AATGTCCTGGAAACCCTCCGCTAGCTAAAGATAATGTAAATTTTGTTGGAGATCCTGTTGCAGTTGTAATTGCTGAAAGTTTAGCAGAAGCAAAAGAAGCTGCAGAAAAAGTTGAAGTTGATTACAAAGTATTAAAAGCAGTCACAAGTACTGCAGATGCTATGAATGGAGATACTATTCATGAAGGCATCGATAAAAATCTTTGTTTTGACTGGTTATTAGGAGATAGACAAAAAGTTAAAGAAGCATTTGATAAGGCTGATAAAGTAATTTCTATTGATATCATTAATAATAGATTAATTCCAAATGCAATGGAGCCAAGAGCATGTGTAGCTGATTACAATGCAGCATCTGAAGAGATCACTTTATACACAACAAGTCAAAATCCACATTTATCAAGATTGATAATGTCTGCTTTTGGAAATGTAGCTCCTGAACACAAGTTAAGAGTTGTAGCTCCAGATGTTGGTGGTGGCTTTGGTTCTAAAATAAATGTCTATAACGAAGATATTGTTTGTAGCTGGGCAGCAAAAAAAATTAATAGAGCTATAAAGTGGGTTGCAGAAAGGTCAGAATCTTTTTTAACTGACATTCATGGAAGAGATCATGTTACTCACGCAGAATTAGCAGTTACTAAAGATGGAAAGTTTCTTGGTTTTAAAAACGAGACCATAGCAAACCTTGGAGCTTATGCTCGAGTATTTGGAACAGTGACACCAACTTATTTATTTGGACCTTGTGCAACTGGAGTTTATGAAATTCCAGCAGCTTATACAAATGTCAAAGCTGTATATACAAATACAGCTCCAGTAGATGCTTATAGAGGCGCAGGAAGACCAGAGGCTACATACACTATTGAAAGATTAGTTGAAAAAGCTTCAATGGAATTAGGGATAGATAAAACTGAACTTAGAATTAAAAATTTCCCTACAGCATTTCCTTTTAAACAAACATTAGTTCATACTGTAGATTCTGGCGATTATGTTGCTGGAATGGAAAAGGCAAAACAGATGGCAGACTACAAAGGTTTTGAGGCAAGAAGAAAAGAGTCTGAAGCCAAAGGAAAACTAAGAGGAATAGGTGTTACTTCATATTTTGAAGCATGCGGTATTGCTCCTTCAGCAGCTGTAATGTCATTAGGATGTGGTGTTGGATTATGGGAGTCTGCAGAAGTTAGATTTAATCCAACTGGACAAGTGACTGTTTACACAGGTTCACATAGTCATGGTCAAAGTCACCAAACAACTTTTGCTCAAATAGCAGCTGATGAATTAGGTGTTCCAATAGAAAATATTGATATCGTTCATGGCGACACAGACAAAGGAACTTTCGGTATGGGAACATACGGTTCTAGATCTTTAGCTGTTGGTGGTATTGCTATTGTTAATGCTTGTAAAAAAATAGTTGAAAAAGGTAAAAGAGTTACAGCTAAAATGTTAGAGGCAAATCCAGAAGATGTTGAGTTCAAAGATGGTGAATTTATTGTTTCTAAATCAAATAAAAAGAAAACAATAGGAGAAGTAGCTTTTGCTTGTTATTTACCGGGTGTAAGAGATGAAATGAAATCTCCATTGCCAGAGGGAGATGAGCCTGGTTTAAAAGAAACTTCTTTTTATGATCCTTCAAACTTTTCTTTTCCAGCAGGAACACATATTGCTGAAGTTGAGATAGATCCAGAAACAGGTCATGTGAAGCTAGAAAAATATACAGCTTGTGATGATTTTGGAAGAATAATTAATCCAATGGTTGTCGAAGGACAAGTTCATGGTGGTCTTGCTCAAGGTATTGGTCAAGCATTGTATGAAAATGCAGAGTATGATGAAACAGGTCAGTTGATGACTGGATCTTATATGGATTATACGATGCCACGTGCAGATAATTTTCCTGAGTTCAACATTGGTTATACTTGTACACATGCAACCACAAATCCTTTAGGAGTTAAAGGTTGTGGAGAAGCGGGAGCAATAGCAGCACCACCTACCGTGATGAATGCTGTAATTGATGCCTTAGGTGGACAAGAGGTTACTATGCCAGCTACAGCTGAAAAAGTGTGGAAGGCTTGTAAAAATCTAAAAAAATCTAACGCAAAAGCAGCATAGGAGGTTTATGAAAGATTTTAATTATCATTCAGCAAAAGATAGTAAAGAGGCATCTAAACTTGCTTCATCTAGCTCTGCTTTTCTAGCAGGAGGAATGACTACTATTCCTTCAATGAAATTAGGATTGGCTTCTTACAAAGATTTAATTGATATAAAAAATATTAAAAAATTAAGTGGTATAAAAGTAAGTAGCAAATCAGTTACAATAGGAGCTGCAACTAAACATGTTGAAGTTTCAAATTCTAAAGATGTTAAAAAAAGCAATTCCATCATTGTCTAGTTTGGCAGAAGGAATTGGTGATCCACAAGTAAGAAATAGAGGAACGATAGGTGGTTCAATTGCAAATAACGATCCATCAGCTGATTATCCATCTGCATGTATAGCTTTAAATGCAACAATACATACGAACGAAAGAAAAATTGAAGCGGCAAAGTTTTTTAAAGGAATGTTTGAGACAGCTTTAAAAAAGGGTGAGTTAATTGAAGCTATAGAATTTCAAATACCAGAAAAATCTAGCTATCAAAAACATCCTAATCCTGCATCTAGATATGCAATTGTTGGAGTATATGTGGCTAAACATAAAGGAGATGTAAACGTTGCAGTTACTGGTGCAAAATCATGTGTTTATAATGATAAAGAAATGTCGAAAGCTCTATCGAGTAATTTTTCGTCTTCTTCAATAGATGGAATGGATCTAGATAGTTCAGAAATGAACACAGATATGCATGCTTCTGCAGAATTTAGAGCTAGTTTAGTTGTCACTCAGGCTAAAAAAGCCGTTGATGCTTGTTAGTTAAAAACTATATTTTATCAGATGAAAAATTCATTTGATGAGAAAATATTAGACGAAGCTAAAGATTGGATTAAAGCTAATCAAAAAGTAGTTTTAGCAACTGTAATTCAAACCTGGGGATCATCACCTAGACAAGTTGGTAGCAGAATGATTGTGAACGAAAAAGGAGATTTTTCAGGATCAGTTTCTGGTGGATGTGTAGAATCTGCAGTTGTAAGTGAGTGTCTATCGTTAATTAAAGACAACAAGCCTTGTAAAAAAATAGAATTTAAAGTTTCGAACGAGAGCGCGTGGGAAGTGGGTCTAGCATGTGGTGGAGAAATAGCGGTATATATTGAGCAGATACACTAATGAAAATTAAAACACTCGAAGAAATATTAAAAAAAAAATCATCAAAAACTGAGTTTGCAATACTTACAAATTTAGAAAATGGTGATAGTGAAATTTATTTACCTGGCACTTCTCCAAAAGGAGAATTTTCAAAATATGCTGTTGAAATAGAAAATTTTTTTAAATCAAAAAAAAACGGGGTTATAGAAAATTCAGAGATATTTGTTGAAACTTATATAAAACCAATAAAAGTAATTATTGTTGGGGCTGTACATATTGCACAATATTTAGTTGATTTTGCAAAAAGTTTAAATTTTGAGATTAGTATTATAGATCCAAGAGGATATTTTGCATCCGAGCAAAGATTTCCCGATATTAAAGTTATTAACAAGTGGCCAAAAGAAGCTTTTGAAGAAATTGAAACAAATTCAAGTACAGCCTTAATAGCTTTAACACATGATCCAAAAATAGATGATCCTGCTTTGCAATACGCGTTAAAAAATAAATTTTATTATATAGGAGCACTTGGTAGTAAAAAAACTCATGAAAATAGATGTCAAAGATTAGCCGAAGCTGGATTTACTAATGATGAAATTAATTCAATTCACGGACCAATTGGAATTAAGCTTGGTGGTAAATCTGCTCCAGAAATTGCTTTATCTATTATAGCCCAATTAGTATCACAAACATATAAAAAGTGATTAAAGCAATATTACTTGCAGCTGGCCAATCAAAAAGAATGAAATCAGAAAATAAACTTATTAAGTTATATAAAAATAAACCGTTAATAAATTACTCATTAAATGTATTAACAAAAAGTAAGGTAAACAAAATTGTTATAGTTCTTGGTCATCAATTTAAAGAAGTTAAAAAAATAATTAAAAAAAATAAGAAAATTATTTTTACCTATAATAAAAATTACAAAAAAGGGATGGCCTCTTCTATAAAAATAGGATTAAAAAAAATATCTAAAAACGATAAGGGCTTTATTGTAGCTCAGTCTGATATGCCATTTGTTAAACAATCAGATATAAATAAAATTTGTAGATCTATAAAATCTAAAAAATTTTTAATACATGCTTTAAAATATAAAACTAGAGTAGGCAATCCTATTGGTTTTGACAGTTCTTTAATAAAAAAATTTAAAAATATTAAAGGTCAGTTTGGAGCAAAATTTATGGTTAAAAGGCTTAAAAATAGAACAAATTTTATTAATACAAGCAGCCTTAAATCCTTTAAAGATTTTGATAAAGCCTCAGATTTTAGATGCTGATCTAGTAATTTTAATTCTAAAAAGTAAAAGAATTATTAAAATAATCAAAAATATAAGTGGTTTGAAAAATATTGTTTTTGACAGCCAAATATAATGAAGTACGCCAAAAATCCCAATTATATAAATTAATCTATGAATTTTTTTCCAATTTTGTTTTAACAGTCTAACCATTTTCTCAGATGACGTTACAGCAAGTGGAATTAACAACAGCCAAGCTGAAAATCCTATAAAGATAAACTTCTTTTTTAAGACATCATTTATCAGTGGCTCAATATCAAATCTGTAATCAAGACCAACATAACTTAACATATGAATAGATGCATAAAAAAAAGTAAACAAACCAAGCATTCTTCTAAACTTGATCCATTCTACTGATTTTGTGATTTGCTTAAGTGGTGTCATTGAAAGAGTTAAAAGAATAAATATCAAAGTCCATTCTCCAAAGTGATTTATGATTCTATCAACAGGCTCTGGACCTAATTGATTAAAAATTATTTGATAAGAAATCACATAAATTGGCCAAAGAGAAAGAAAAAAAACTAGAGTTTTAGAATATCTTCTCAATTTAATTTAGAAATTTTTTTTTAAATCCATACCGCTATAGAGACTTGCAACTTCATCTCCATAACCATTAAACATTAAGGTCTTTACTCGAGGCGCCCAAACACCTTCACCTATTATTCTTTCAGTTGCTTGAGACCATCTTGGGTGATCAACATTAGGGTTAACGTTTGAGTAAAATCCATACTCTCTAGGTGAAGCCCACATCCATGATGAGGTAGGCATGTTTTCGACAAATTTAATTTTAACAATAGCTTTTGCACTTTTAAAACCATACTTCCAAGGAATAAAAATTCTTAGTGGTGCTCCGTTTTGATTAGGTAGTTTCTTGCCATATAAACCTGTCACTACTGTTGTCAAAGGATGCATAGCTTCATCAATTCTTAAACCTTCATTGTAAGGCCAGTTTAAAACAGGGTATCTTTGACCTTTCATTTGTGCAGGGTCATACACACTTTCAAATTCAATAAATTTTGCTTTATTAGTTGGATTTACTTTTGATAGTAATTTACTTAAAGAAAAACCCATCCATGGAATAACCATAGACCAACCCTCAACACATCTTAATCGATATATTCTTTCTTCAGAAATAAACATTTCTGAGATTTCTTCCATAGATAATTTTATTGGTTTTTCAACTTCACCCTCAATAGCTATATCCCAAGGAGTTGTTTTAAATATTTGAGAGTTTCTATAAGGATCACTCTTTGATGTTCCAAACTCATAATAATTATTATAAGTCGTTATGTCTTTATAACTCGTTAATTTATCTCTCTCACTTGCTAAAGATTTATTTAAAAAGGGTATACTAGACATTGCTAATGTGCTTGCACCAAGACCTACAGATTTAATGAAAGATCTTCTTTTTTTATAAATATTCTCTGGTGTAATTTCTGAATTTTTAAATTTTATCATTTTAATTATTTAGAGATATTCCTTTTAACCACTCACTTTCCTCATTTTCATAATGTTCTTTTTTCCAAATAGGAGATCTTTTTTTAATTTCTTCAATTATATATCTAGATAACACAAAAGCTTGATCTCTATGTTTACAAGCTACACCAATAATGATGCTTTTTTCTTTTAAACCCACATATCCTTTAACATGCTCAATAAATACTGCTTTTTCTTTAATATTTAGCTTGTTATCAGCTTCTTCATAAATTTCTTCAAAACTTTTTATAACCATACTTTCTTTGGTATCATAGGTAATACCGGTAACTGTTTTATTTTCATTTAAATCTCTTACAGTCCCAACAAAATATATTACAGCGCCAAATTTCGATTGATTTAAAAAATTTTCTGCTTTTGAAATTTCTATCTTCTCATTTTTTGAAGCATCAATAATTTTAGTATGTAGCATTAACCGCCTCCTATAGGAGGTATAATGCTAAAGTTTTGTTTTTTAACTATTTTATAATTGTCTGAGACAATTTTATCATCAGACGAACAAAAAGCTGATGATTTAATAATTTTTTTAAAAGTTTCATTTCCTTTAAATTTTATATCAATAAACTCTATCATTTGGTTTCTAAGATCTTTTATTGAGGAATTTTCAATTAATTCAAAGTCTAAATGGGATTTAGTACTAAATTCTCTAGCTGCGCCAAATAGTTCAACTGATATTTTCATTAAAAAATATTTTTTAAAAAATCTGGGAGCCCATCAGGGTTTTTCCATAATCCACTTTTTCCACCTTCTTTAATTAATAATTTTACGTTATCAATTTTAAGATGTGGATTTACTATTTTGCTTAAATCATAAATTGTGATTAAGGCAGAGTTAACACCCATTATAGCTTCCATTTCAACACCCGTTTTTGCTACTGCAGAAACTACACAAAAAACTTCTAATGAACTGTCTAATTCATTCATAATTATTTTAGTAGCTGTATGGTCAATTGGAAGTGGGTGACATAGAGGAATAAGTTCACTTGTTTTTTTTACACCCAACACAGCTGATACCTCAGCTAAAGTAATGGGATCTCCTTTAGGCATCTTCTTATTTTTAATAAGATCGAAAACCTCTTTTCCAACATAAATTTTACCTGACGCAAGTGCTCTTCTAAAAGTTTCTTTTTTTGAAGAAACATCAACCATATTGAAAGAATTTTTTTGAAATATTTCTTTCGCCCAATCTTTAAGCTCTTCTTGATTTATAATTTTTAATTTTGACATTAGCCACCTGTGGTAGATAAATTTTTAGTTAAACCAGTTTCACCAAGTTCCAAATGGTGAGATTCTTTTTTAAATTTCATTTGACCTATTATAAGATCTTGTAGTTCTTCAATTTGATCATCTTTTTGTAATAAATGTCTTATACTTATTCCAGTATTTCCAAATAGGCATAATCTAAGATCTCCTCTTGATGTAATTCTTAATCTATTACAGCTTCTACAAAAATCTTTAGAGTAGGGTGCTATGATTCCAAATTTCCCTTTATATTCTGGATTGATATAATTTAGTGACGGCCCAGCATCTTTACCTAAGGTTTGATAAATCCAATTATTTTTATTTAAGTAATCTTTGAAAATTTTTGAAGATACATGATATTTTTTAAAATAATCTAGGTTATCGCCTGTTTGCATTAGTTCTATATATCGAAAATCCACTTTGTTCTTTTTTATAAATTCTCCCCAAGACTCAAAATCTTTTTCTGATGCATTTATTCCATTTAGAAGAACTGCATTAATCTTAATATTTTCAAAATTTAAATCTTGAAGGATGTTAATTCCTTTTAAAATCTCTGGTAATCGATCATGACCTGTAATATTTTTGAATGTATTTCTATCTAGACTATCAATGCTAATATTAATGCCGTTTAAGCCACTATCTACTAACATCCTTGCTTTTTCATCTAAATGATAACCGTTTGTGGTAATTACAACTTTTTTTATCCCAGCTTCATTTTTTAAGATCTTGATTATATCAAAAAAATCTTTTCTTACTGTTGGTTCGCCTCCAGTAAGTCTAATTTTGCATACACCCAATTTTGAAAAAACTTTTGCTAGACGTCTGATTTCCTCTAAGTGAAGAAATTTTCTATTATCACTCTTATCAACTTGATAACCATTAGGTAAACAATACCCACACTTAAAATTACATACATCGGTAATCGAAAGTCTTATATAAGGAAAAGACCTACCAAAACTATCTCTTAATATTTTCATTTAAGTTAAAGCTATCATAATTAATAAAATTAATCATGATAGAATTAACTTAAAATCTAGCTTTAACCTGCTGGTTTATAATTAGCCATAGCTTTTGATGCCATGCCTGCAGCTTTACCCATATCCATTTCTTCTAATATGGTAAAATTTGTTATAGCTCCAGAAGCTTCAACTGCTAGCTTAACTGCTGCTGCACCTTCAAATCCAATATTACCACTCACAACTCCTACAAAATCATAAGCTCCTCTTGTGATCATAAAAGATTCCATCTTTCCTCCTACTGCCTCTGATAAAGCAGTAGCTGCTGCAGCTCTGTCTTGGTCTGGATTACCTATAAATCCTTTAAAAGCTTGAGCTGTATAATTGCCCATTACTATAAATTTAGCCATAGTTACCTCCTTCTTATAAAGTAACATTATAAAAGAAAAATAATTAATGAAAAAATCAAATATTAGTTATGTGGATTTTAAATATAATAATTTCAACTATTACTAGACACTTTAATGCATTTAAATACTATAAAACTCAACTTTTATTATTATGAACAAAATTCTAACTAAAAATGAAATAAAAAAATTTAAAGAAGATGGCGCATTATTTCTAAAAAACAAATTCGATATTAATTGGATTAATAAACTTAAGACAGGTATAGAAAAAGATATTTCTAATCCTAGCCCTAGATTTAAATCTCACACAACTAAAAAAAATGTTCCAGCTTATCTAGAGGATTACTGGACTTGGCATCTAATTCCTGAATTTAAAGAATTTGTTTATAAATCACCATATGCGCAAATAGCTGCAGAATTAATGTCTGCAAAAAAAATTAATTTAGTGATGGATAATTGGTTTTTGAGAGAGGCAGGATCAAAATCTTCAACACCTTTTCATCACGATATTAGTTATTTTGATATGGATGGAACAATGTGTGTTTTATGGCTTCCACTGCAACCAACAAAAAAAAATGAGGGTGTTGTTTGGGTGAAGGGTTCACATTTATGGAATAAATTTTTTTTGAGAGTTTTGTTTAAGGATGGACATAAAATTGAAGGTAATGAATGTATAGTCAATGGAAAAAAATATGAATTACCTCCTGATATATTAGGAAATAAAGATAAATATGAGTTTTTACAATGGGATTGTGAATTAGGGGATGCAGTAGTTTTCGATATGAGAACACTACATGGAAGTTTGAATGAGAGTATTCCTGATAAAACTTTAAGTCGATACACATTAAGAGTTTCCAAAGAGGATGCAAAAATAAGTTATGATGGAGATTGGACAAGTTTTAATTATAGGAAAGCAATGCAAGAAGCAGGTTATAAAAACGGAGATCCTGTTGAGGGAGAAATGTTCCCTACACTATATGAAGCTTAAGATTAATTGTTAATCCTATTCATTTCTTCAAGTTCAACTTCAAGCTTATCAAGCTCTTCACCACCAGCCATCATCCCTAAAAGCTCCTCACGACTAATATCTTTTTTATTAAAAGTTCCTAAACTTTTACCTCTATTTAGAACTGTAAAACTATTTCCAACTGGATATGCATGATGAACGTTATGTGTAATTAAAATTACAGCTAATCCTTGCGAAGCTGCTTTTACAACATATTTTAAAACCATTGAGGCTTGATGAACACCTAATGCAGATGTTGGTTCATCTAAAACTAAAACTTTTGCTCCAAAATATATAGCTCTTGATATAGCTAAACATTGTCTTTCACCTCCAGACATTGTTCCTACAGCTTGTGAAGGATCTCTTACGTCAATTCCAATTTGACCCATTCTCTCTGCAGCAATTTGATTTGCTTTTTCAATATCAAAAGTTTTTAAAAATGGCGGCCCCTTTAATGGTTCTCTTCCCATAAAAAAGTTTCTTGTAACACTCATCAATGGAACTAAAGCTAAGTCTTGGTAAACCGTTCCAATTCCCATATCCAAAGCATCTTTTGGTGAGTCAAAAACAGTTTTTTCACCTTCAATTACTATCTCACCTTCATCAGGTTTATGAACACCAGCTAAAGTTTTAATCAATGTAGATTTACCAGCACCATTGTCTCCAAGTAAACACATGATCTCACCTTTTTTTAATTTCATAGTGACATCTTTAAGAGCAATTACTTTTCCAAAAAATTTACTAATGTTATTAAATTCTATTAAATTTTCTGACATTATTTACTCTCTGTTACTCTTTTTCTAATGTAATTATTAAATACAACGGCAATTAACATCATTGCTCCCAAAAACACTTTAAACCAATCAGTATCAACGTCTGTATAAAATATTCCCATAGATACAGTTCCAAATATTAATGCACCAAAAGCTGCACCAATTGCAGAACCATACCCTCCTGTTAATAAACATCCACCAACAACTGCTGCTGCAATTGCCTCTAATTCTTTTAAATTTCCTCTCATAGTATCCGCAGAACCAGCATCTAAAACTTGAATAGTTGCAAAAATTGTAGCTGCGACTGCAGTTCCAATAAATAAACTTATTTTCACTCTTCCAACAGGCACACCAACGTTCGTAGCACCATTTTTGTCTCCTCCTGATGCAAAAATCCAATTTCCATATCTAGTCTTCATTAAAATCCATGTTGCAAAAAGGGTAGCTGCAATAAACCATATTACTGAAGGTGGAATACCAGTAGCTAATGGAGTCCCATCAGTTCTTAATGCAATTAAATTCATTGAACCTAACCAAGTGAACAACCATTTGAAAGTATCAGTTGCAAACATCCACGCGATTGGGTCATTCTCAATTAAAACTCTTAAACCAGGAACTTGAGTTCTTCCTGTAATTAATCTTGTGATTGCTAATGTAGCACCTCTTAAAATAAACAACATTGCTAGAGTTACTATAAAAGATGGAAGTCCAGTTCTAACAACAAGGATACCATTGAAGTATCCAACTAGTACCGCCATCGCAAAAGCAAAAATAATACTTACCCATAAAGGCCAACCCCAATAAATTGCAGGTATTGCTATACAAATTCCTGCAAAACCAATCATGGATCCAATTGATAAATCAAATTCACCACCAATCATTAGCATTGCTGCAGCAATTGCAATTATTCCTAAATTTGCGGAGACATCTAAAAAGTTTAGAGTTCCATAAGCACTAAACATTCCTGTATCACCTGCAACTATTCCAAAAAATATGAATACTAAAATTGCACCACCAACAGCACCTAATTCAGGTCTATTTAAAAGCAATCTTAGTTTTGATACTTCTTTAAGTCTTTCGTCTTGACCTGTAGTTTTTTTTGATATGATACTTTTTGCTTTATCAGACATTAATTTGAGTTTTGTTTAGAAAAAAGGCCTAACTAAAAGTTAGCTAGGCCTTTTAAAGTATTTTTTATCTGTAACCTTGAGCTGCCCACTTAATTACTTTAGCAGCATTGTCAGGAGTTACGAAACCAGGACCAGTCATAACTACTCCAGCTGGCATAGTTCCATATCTCATGTACTGACCAAAAATTGCTATTGGTAAGTAACCTTGTAGGTATTGTTGTTGGTCAATTAAAAACTCTACTTTACCTGCAGCAGCAGCTTTTAACATTCCAGGTGACATATCAAATGTACCAAGTTTAACAGAACCAACTTTCCCTGCAGCTTCTAAAGCTTTAAGAGCAGCTTCACCTGCAAGACCAGCACCTAAAGTTAGGATAGTATCATATCCACCACCTAATTTAGCAGCAACAGCTTTTTGAATTTCTGTTGGGTCATTAGAAGTTCCCAAGATGTCAACTGATCCACCAAAACCTTTTTTGAATCCAGCACATCTTCTGTCTAGCGCAACGTTTCCAACTTCGTGGTTAACACATAGTGCTTTTTTACCACCAGCAGCTTTCATTTTTTGTCCGCCACCTACACCAGCTTCAAACTCAGTTTGTCCAACGTGAGCACTGATACCTAGTGAAGCAAAGTCATCTGAACCAGAGTTCATTGAAATTACTGGAATACCAGCAGCGATAGCAGCTTTAACAGATTTTCCTAAAGCAGCAGCATCTGGAAGAGTAATCACAATACCTTTTGGTTTTTGTGAAACTGCGTTGTCAATTAATTTAGCCATTTCAACCATGTCGAAAGTAGCAGGTGCAGTGTACTTGCAAGATATTCCCATATCTGCACATCCTTTATCTACACCATTCTTAGCAACAGACCAAAACGGATCGTTAGCTTGTCCGTGAGATACAACGATCACATCTACTGCTAAAGCAGACACTGAAAGCATAACCCAAGCAACAAAAGCTAATAATGATTTATATAATGTTTTCATTTATTTCCCTCTCGTTTAAATAAAAGTTAACTTTTTATGCGCGGACGTTAACATAAAAAAAAGTAGGTTGTAAAGGTGTCATGGACAATATGTATAGAAAATATACATATCTTAGAATAATTATAATTTAGAATTAAAACTTAATTTTTATTTGTTTTCTTTGTTTTAAGGACTGTGAAGCGGCGTTAGCAATAATCAAAGCTCTTCTTCCATCCTCAAAACTTGAAATTGGGGACTTTTTTTTTCTTGAATATAAAGCTAATTCATCAAGTTGAAGCCTGTATGCATCAACATATCTATCTATAAAAAAATTTAAAAGTGGTTTTTTCTGTGATGTGTTGTTTTTTGTAAAAATCTCTGTTTCATTCTCACTTTTATTTCCAGATATTAACATTCCTTTTGAACCAAATAACTCTACTCTTTGATCGTACCCAAAGCTACAGTGTCTAGAATTTGTAATTATACACTGCACACCTTTTTTTGATTTCAAAAGACATGAAGCTAGTTCATAATCTTTAATTTTATCAAATCTTTTATCTGAAATATTACTAGCTGTAGTAAAAATATTTTCTATCTCATCTTTTTCCAAATAAAATCTTAATAAATCAAAGTCATGAATCATCATGTCTTTAAATATACCACCGGATACTTTTAAATAATTTAATGAAGGTGGGGCAGGATCCCGGCTGGTGATAATTATTTTTTCTAGTTTTCCAATTTTTCCTTTTCTTAATTCTTGTTTTATTGAACTATGTCCTGGGTCGTACCTTCTGTTAAAACCTAATTGAATTTTAGGTTTATACTTTTTGATCTTTTTTGAACATTTGTTAACCTTATCAATGTTTAAATCTAAAGGTTTTTCACAAAAGACTACTTTTTTATGTTTTGCTGCCTCTTTTATAAATTTAATATGAGTAGAAGTACTAGATGCAATAAATATTAAATCTATATTCTTATCTCTAAAAGCTTTTTCAGGGGTACTAATATCAACTGTATTAAATTTTCTTGAAATATTTTTTGCTAACTTCTTGCTGATATCAAAAGTATATTTTAATTTGAAACTTTTATGATTTATTAAGTTTTCAGCATGCATTTGACCTATTCTACCTAGACCAAGTAATGCTACGTTTATTTGATTTTTACCCATTTTTTACTTCTTGATGAAACCTTACATGCATTAATAAATTTAGCAGTTTCAAATCCTTCATCTTCATCAGGATAAAAATATCGCTTATTTGATTTACTTTTTAACGATTGTGCAAATTCTTTATATATATTTGCAAACGCATCTAAATATCCTTCTGGATGTCCAAATTTAATTCTAGAAAAATTCTTTGAAAAATCTGCATTATGAAAACCTCTTTCTAAAAGCTTTACCGCACCTTTGGAAGGATTTAACTTTAAGTATCCAGGATCATTTTGAACCCATTCCAAACTTCCTTTGTCACCATAGACTCTTATTCTTAATCCATAAACTCCTCCTCTAGACATTACGCTAGTCCAAAACATACCTTTTGCACCGTTCGTAAAATTAATCATAACTTGAGCATTATCATCCATTTTTATCTTTGGAGAAATTTGCTTTATATCAGCAAAAACATTTGTTCCTTTCAAACCAGATATATACATTGCTAAATGATAAGCATGAGATCCAATTTCATTTAATACAGCTGAGGAACCAACAATATTTTTATCAAGTTTCCACTTTAATTTCTTTTTTGCATTTCTGCTATTGATAGATGATCCATCAGACCAATCCTGCACATACTCAACATTTATCATTCTTACTTTTCCTATCTTACCTCTCTCAACAAGAATTTTTGCCTGTCTAACCATTGGATAAGCTGAGTAGTTATGTGTAAGAGCATATTTAATTTTTTTATTTTTTTTAATTGATTTGAAAAGTTTTTTCGCTTGTTCTAAATTTCCAGCGAAAGGTTTATCAGAAATTATATTTACATTTTTTGAAATAAATTTTTCAGCAATAATTTGATGACTTGATGGAGGTGTCATTATAGAAACTACATTAATTCCATCTTTTCTCTTAGATTCTTTTTCAGCCATTTCTTTGTAATTTGAGTAACATCGGTCAGGTGAAATGCCTATACTTTTTCCAAACTTAGTGGAAATTTTTACATTTCTAGAAAAAACACCAGCTACTATTTCGTACTGATCATCAAATCTAGATGAAATTCTATGAACATGACCAATCCAGGATCCAGGACCACCACCAACAATTCCTAAACTTAATTTTTTAGTTTTATTTGATTTAAACATTGAATATATCTTAGCAAAAAAAATATTTATGTCAGTAAAATTAGGAATAGCACCAATAGCATGGAGCAATGATGACATGCCAGAACTTGGGGGCGATACTTCTTTGGAACAATGCTTATCAGAAGCTAGTCAAGCAGGATTTATTGGAATTGAGTCTGGAGGTAAATTTCCTAAAAACTCTGAAGAATTAATTCCTAAATTAAAAGAGTTTAGCTTAAATCTTTGTTCAGGTTGGTATGGTGCAAATTTAAGAAAAAATACTGTTAATGAGGAAAAAAATTTAATACAAGCTCAGCTAAAATTGTTCAAAGATTGTAACTCTCCCTGCATGGTTTTTGCAGAAGTCTCAGGTTCAATTCAAGGAGACCCAAATAGAAAACTTTCTACAAGGCCAAAAATGAGACTTGATGAGGCCAAAGAATACTATGCAAAAATTTCAGAGATGGGAAAATATTTAGAAGATCAAGGAATGCCTCTTGCTTACCATCATCACATGGGGACAGTTATAGAAACCGAGGAAGACACTATAAGATTGCTAGAAAACACTGATAATTGTGTAAAACTAACTTTAGACACTGGTCATATGCTTTTTGCTCAAGGCAACTCTCTTAAAATATTAAAAAATTTTGGTGATAGAGTTATTCATATTCATTGTAAGGATATTAGAAAAAATGTTTTAGACAAATCATTAAAAGAAGATTTAAGTTTTAGAGGCGCATTTTTAGAAGGTGCTTTTACGGTACCTGGAGATGGTTGTATTGATTACAAACCATTATTTGATGTATTAAAAGAAAAAAATTATTCAGGTTGGTTGGTAGTTGAAGCTGAGCAAGATCCAGCAAAAGCAAATCCTTTTGAATATGCAAAGATTGGTTATAAATATTTAACCGAAACCTTAAATAAAAGTAATATAGAGATCTATAAAAATTAATTATCTATAAATAGAAGTAAGTTCGTTATTTCCTGCAGCAACACAAGGAGATTTGAAACAAGTACCAACAATCCATTCAGAACCTGGATCAGGTAAAAAATTTGAGGACATAACAAATATCACTCCCATTTCAACCGCTTGACCAGCTTTACCTTCAGCTTTTATTCTTGGATCAGGATCAGTTTTTACTTTTGAGTCATCAGAAAATGGATTTTCTATTTTTAAATTTTCATTAATATAATTAACAACTTTGTCAGCTATCCACTCACCATTACATGGATCACCCCAAACAGTGAATTTACCTTCATCGTTATTACCACATTTGTTAATTTCATCATTAATTAGATCGACGACTTTGTTGTGATTTTCTTTTACTAAATTAGCTTTAGCTTCAACAGCTGGTCTTGTACTTGCTGTCCAAATTAACATACCAACTACAAAGATTGCAGATGCTGATACTAAAAATTCTAAAAATCCAAAATTTTTGAAATTAATTTTCATATTAAAGTTTAACAATTTTAGATTTTTCTAACTTTTCCTCAAAAAAATCAATAATATTTTGAATTGTCTCTTTACCCATTCTTGTCATACATTCATCGGTAAATGCTGCGGTATGTGGGCTTAAATAAACTTTTTCATTTTTAAGAAGTGGATTATTGTCATCGGGTGGTTCTTTTTTAAAAACATCAATCCCAGCTCCAAAAATTAAATTTTCATTGAGTGCTTTATCAAGATCTTCTTCATGAATAATTCCACCTCTTGCTGCATTAATAATAATGCAAGTTTTTTTCATTGTTTTTAATAAATCATAATTAATTAAATTTTCGGTTTTATCTGTCAAAGGCATATGGAGCGAAATAACATCCATGGTTTTTACTGCTTCAGACAGATCTTCCACTTTTTTTCCTCCTAATTCTTCAATTTTATCTTTGTCTACAAATGGATCATAAACAAATACATTCATTTCAAAACCCAGACATCTTTTAATTAAAGCTTTTCCTATTCTTCCAAAACCCATTATCAAAAAATTTTTTTTCCAAACTTCTATTGTTTTTGGTAATTTATTTCTGTCTTTAAAATTTCCATCTCTTACTGTTTTGTCAAATAAGTCTTTTCTTTTTGCAATATTCAACAAAACGAACATTACATGTTCTGCAACTGTAACAGCATTAGCATTAGCTGTTATTGCTATTTTTATATCTTTTTCTTTAGCTTTTTTTAAATCGATATTGTCGTAACCAACACCATGTCTTGAAATAATTTTTAAATTTTTTGCTTCTTCAAAGGTTTCACCAGGAAGCTTTGCAATTCTTATTGATGCACCATCGCAATCTTTTAATTTTGATTTTAAATTTTCTATTGAAGTGTCATCAGTTACTTCAACATCAAAATTAGGATGGTTATTTATTAATTCCATACCTTTTTCATGGACTTTTTGAATAATTAATATCTTTTTTTTATTGCTCATAATTATATATCAATTTTTTAGAGAGCATTTTTAATACGAGAATTATTCTATAAAGTAAATTAGTTTTTTGATTAAAGTTGTATTTATTAAATATTTAAAATAAATTTAGTTGTGAATTTGACAATTAATATTCTACGATCTTTTTTTAAGACCCTAGAGAAAATAAATACTTTTTTTTTAAGAATTGGAAGACAGTTTGCATGGATAGCAATACTTTTGATGGTGATTGTTATCTTGGTACAAGTATTTTTTAGATATGTATTAAATAATGCACTGCCATGGCCCGATGAGGTTGCTAGATTTTTGATGCTATGGATGACAGGATTGATTGCACCATCTGCGTATAGATGGGGTGGATTTGTTTCTATTGATTTATTAGAGAGATTTTTACCAAAACTTATCTCCACATTATTAACTTTATTTTTATTAATCGTTTCTCTTTTTGTCTTAGTAATAGGTTTGGAATTAGGATTTAAACATATTAATGCTGGATGGATATTTAATTCTTCATCGATAAAGATTCCTTTTCATTTAATTGGTGGGAAAGCAGAACCAATAAAATTAGCTTGGATGTATATGTCATTACCTGTGGGAATTATTTTTTTAATTTCTGTAAATATAGAGTTAATTTTAAGAAATATTCTTACTAATTTTACAAAGTTAGACTTGCCTGAAGATTACGATAAACAAAAGTTGGAGACGCAATAATGTTAGTTTGGTTTCTTCCTTTATTTTTATTATTTTTGTTAATTGGTTTACCTGTATTTTTTGGATTGTTAGCAGCACCAGGAATTTTGCTTTGGCTAAATGATCAAGCTAGAGATGGAGCTATGCTTTATAGAAATATTTATAATGGAATAGATAGCTTCCCTTTGATGGCAATACCATTTTTTATGTTAGCAGGAGAGTTAATGAACAGAGGAGGAATAACTCATCGACTAGTTGAATTTAGTCAGGCGATGATGGGCCACTTAAAGGGTGGATTGGCTCATGTCAATGTACTGACTTCAATGTTGTTTGCAGGTTTATCTGGTTCAGCTGTAGCTGATACATCAGCAATTGGATCAATGCTTATTCCTGCAATGGAAAAGCAAGGCTATACAAAAAAATTTGCTGCTGCAATTACAGCAGCGAGTTCTGTAATTGGACCTATAATTCCACCTTCTGGAATAATGATTATTTATGCATATGTAATGGGTGAGAGTGTTGCTGCATTATTTTTAGCAGGAATTGTACCTGGTATTTTAGTAGGAGTTAGTTTGATGGTCACAATAAAATTTATGGCCAAGAGATATAATTTTCCAGCAGTAACCGAAAAAACAACTTGGAGCCAAAGAGGCAAGGCATCTCTTAAAGCTTTTTTTCCTTTAATGACACCAGTGATAATTTTAGGAGGTATTCTTGGTGGGATTTTCACCCCAACAGAAGCATCAGCTGTTGCAGCTGCTTACGCAATGTTTATCGGTTTATTTGTTTTGAAATCATTAAAATGGAAAGATGTTCCTAAAGTCATGACAAAAGCAGCAATGGTATCTTCAGTGGTTCTTCTTTTAGTTGGTGCCGCAATGGCTTTTAAAACAGTTGTAAGTTTATCACATGCACCTGAGCATCTTGCTGCGTTCGTTTTAGGATTAACTGATAATCCATATGTTTTATTATTTCTTATAAATATTTTATTATTTATTGTTGGAATGTTTTTAGATGCAGGTCCAGCTATAATTATTTTAGGACCAATTCTCGGTCCAGTTTTTGTTGAACTTGGAGTTCATCCTGTGCACTTTGCAATTATAATGTCGGTTAATTTAACAGTTGGTTTAGCAACTCCACCAATGGGTCTTGTCTTATTTGTTGCATCTTCTGTGTCTGGGGAAAGAGTAGAAACAATAGCAAAAGCTATATTGCCATTCTTAGCAGTAGAAGCTATAGTTATATTTTTAATAACATATTTTCCGTCAATTTCGATGACGATTCCTTTGCTTACTGGATTCGCTAAATAAATTTAATTATTTTTTTTACTAGTCGATAGACTCTCTAATTCAATTTAAGTATAGTTTTCGTACATAAATATTTAATGAGAGGGAAATAATTATGAGTAAATTAATAAAATCATTTTTTTCATTATTATTCTTAATTAGTTTTACTGCATCTGTTTCAGCTGCGGATTACAACTTAAGAATGACAATGAACTCTAATGATCAAGATGAAGATTATGATGGTGCTGTAGTATTTAAAAACTATGTAGAAGCAGCTTCAAATGGAAAAATAGCTGTAGAATTATTTGTAGGTACGCAGCTTTGTTCAAAGGGTGCTGAATGTTTACAAGGTGTATCTGATGGAAGTATAGATATTTACATTTCTACTTCTGGAGGTGCTGCAGGCGTATTCCCATATGTTCAAGTTTTAGATTTACCTTATCTAATGGCTGATGACAGAATTGCTGAAGATGTAATGCAAGGTGATTTTGTAAGAACAATGAGAAAAATGGCTCTAAAAGATTCTAATGACTCAATTAGATTGATGACAATTGGAAATACTGGAGGATGGAGAAATTTTGCTAATACAAAAAGAAGAGTTGCAAATCCATCTGACATGAAAGGTTTAAAAATCAGAACAGTTGTAGCTGATTTACCTCAGGAACTTGTAAGAGCATTAGGTGCATCTCCAACTCCTATTCCATGGCCAGAATTGTTTACATCATTTCAAACTGGTGTAGTTGAAGGATCTAAAAATGGAATAACTGACATTATGAACATGAAGTTTCCTGATGCAGGTCTAAAATACGTTACTTTAGACGGTCATGCATACATGGGTGCATTATGGTGGATGAATAATGCAAAATATCAATCGATGTCAACAGATCTTAAAAAAGTTGTGACTGATGGTTTCTATGCTTTGCAACAAGCAACTTTTGCTTCTCCTAAAAGAAAATCAATCAAAGCCTATGAGGATTTTGTAGCTGGTGGAGGAGATTTGTATGTTCCTACGCCTGATCAAAAAGCTAGTTTTAAAAAAGAAGCTAGTCCGGTTTATGATTGGTTTAAAGCTAATGTTAAAGGCGGAAAAGAAATTTTCAACGCTTTAACTAAAGCAGTAGCGAAAGCAGAGAAAAAAGCATCGAGCGCATACAAAAAAGATTTGTAATTTCAAATTAATATAATGGGGCGGATTTTAATTCGCCTCATTATCTAAAAGGATATATCCAAGATTTATAATCTTTTATGAGAATATGAGCTTTTTCAATTTGTTCAGGAGTCATTTTTTTAATAACTTCTTCCTGAGAAATTGCAGCATCAGGGTCTCCACCAATAGCAGACAAACCATACCACATATAAGCTCTGACAAGATCGGGAGCAGGGAGCCCTCTACCAATTTCGTAATACCATCCAACACCAGATTGAGCGCCAGGATGACCTTTCATAGAAGATCTGAGATACCATTCAAAAGCTCTAACATCATCTCTTTCAACACCAAGACCCATAGCGTACATAATTCCAATAAGCTCTTCAGCATCAGCATTACCAGATCTAGCTGCTGGCATAAGTTCTTCCATAGCTTCTTTAAATTTTCCTTCTTCCATCAAATCTCGAGCATTTTCTATTTCTGCAAAAACTATGGATGGAAGAAACAAAAGTATAAAAAGATATTTAATCATTTAAAAATAATAATATTTATAATTCCATTTTTAATTTCAGTAAATAAAACTTACGCAATTGATTTACCAAAACCATTAAAGAGCGAAGATTTTCATGAAGTTGATATAGAAAAAGTTAAAATTGGAAGACTTTTATTTCATGATAAAATTTTATCTGCAAATCGAAACATTGCTTGTGCAACCTGTCATAGTCATGACCTAGGTGGTTCAGATGGACTTTCGTTAGGTATTGGTGAAGGAGGTCAAGGTATAGGATTAGAGAGAACTGCAGGTGAAGGCGATGATAAAATAAAAAAACGAATTCCAAGAAATGCTTTAGCTTTATGGAATTTAGGTTTTAAAGACATAACTACCTTGTTGCATGATGGAAGAGTAACTAAATCGAATATATTTGGTAACGGTTTTAATACCCCAGCGCAAGAACTACTTCCTAAAGGACTTGATAATATAGTTGCAGTTCAGGCTTTATTTCCAATGACAAGACAGTTTGAGATGGCAGGAAATCCAGGTGAAAATGAAATTATAGGTTTGATCTCAAAAGTTGGAAAAGATAGTATGAGAATCGATAGAGTTTGGCCTGTAATTACCCACAGGATAAGAGGAATTCCAGAATATGTTGAATTATTTAAAAATGCTTTTGACGATGTAAAAAGCCCTCTAGATATTAACATTACACATATTGTTAATTCGATTGCTGCATTTGAAATTCATGAATGGACATCTTATGACACTCCCTTTGATGAATATTTAAATGGAGATAAAAAAGCTTTAACTTTAAAGCAAATAAATGGGATGAATTTATTTTATGGAAAAGCAAACTGTAGTTCTTGTCACTCAGGATCTTTGTTGTCAGATCAAAAATTTCATTCAATAGGAATTCCACAATTTGGTCCTGGAAGGACACGACCTTTTGATCCTTATGCTCGTGACGTTGGACGAATGGTTGAAACGGACAATATTAACGATATGTATAAATTTAAAACGCCAGCATTAAGAAATGTTTCTTTAACAGCTCCCTATGGTCATAATGGTGCTTATCCAACTTTAAAATCAATAATAAAGCATCATTTAAATCCAATAAAAATGAATAAGAATTGGAAACCTGAATATGCAAATTTACCCAAGGCACCTTGGTTAGAAGAAATTGATTTCGTAACTTTTTCAGACAAAAGGGAACAAGACAGAATTTTATCAAGCATTGACATACATCCTATAGAATTGAATGATAAAGAAATTGATCAACTTATTTCTTTCCTAGAATCTTTAACTAGCAGAAGTGGAAATCAGAGACCGCTAGGTAAACCAGATAAAGTGCCAAGCGGGCTAAGTATTGATTAAGTTTTATAATAAAACTGATACAAACAGAATATGAAAAAAATAAAATATGGAATTATTGGAGCAGGGACAATGGCTCGAGAACATATTTTAAATATATCATTAATTGATAATGCTGAAGTAGTTGCTCTTGCTGATCCCCATGAAGATTCATTAAATCAGTGTAAAGAAATTCTAAAAACAAAAGTTTTTTGTTTTAAAAATCATTTAGAAATGATTGAAAAAAATATTGTTGATGTATACTTAATTTCATCTCCTAACTTTACTCATATAGAAATCTTGAAAGATGTAATCAAAACTAAAAAACATATATTATTAGAAAAACCATTATGCACTAATACAAAAGATTGTTTAGAAGTAAAAAAACTGACAAAAGATTATCCTTCAGTATTTTGGACTGCGATGGAGTATAGATATATGCCGCCAGTTTCAAAGTTTATTAATGAAATTCATAATAATAAAATTGGGGATTTAAAAACTTTAACCATAAGGGAACATAGATTTCCTTTTTTAAAAAAAGTAAATGATTGGAATCGTTTTGAAGAAAATACTGGTGGCACACTTGTTGAAAAATGCTGCCATTTCTTTGATTTAATGAGGTTGATTATCCAAAGTAAGCCACTCAGTGTTTATGCAAGTGGTGGCCAAGACGTTAACCATTTAGATGAAGTGTATAATGGAAAAAAACCAGATATCATTGATAATGCCTATGTGATTGTAAATTTTGAAAATGGAGCAAGAAGTTTGCTTGAGCTTTGTATGTTTGCAGAAAATTCTGACATGCAAGAAGAGCTTATTGCCACTGGAAATAAAGGAAAAATTGAAACTTCAGTGCCCTCCGATGACTCAGGTAAAACCTCATCAAATATAAGAATTGGGATGAGAGATGGCAAAACACTTGTTGAAAATATTGAAGTAGATAAAAAAATTCTTGAGGCCGGCCACCATCATGGATCTACTTACTACGAACACTTAGCTTTTTTGAAAGCTATTGAAAATAATTCAGATCCAGAGGTTTCATTAGAAGATGGTTTAATTGCTGTTGCTGTGGGAGAGGCTGCAGAACAGTCAATAAAACAAGGTCGATTAATAAATCTAGAAGAAATAATTAGTTAAAAAAATCTGTAATTTTTTTAACTATAAAGTCACTTACTCTAATGTTTGACTCAGTTGTTACACCAGAAATATGAGGTGTTAATATACAATTCATACCTGGTTTTATTTTGTTATAAAATTCACTCTCTATTGGTTCTTTTTCAAACACGTCTAGAGCAAAGCCAGAAATATTATTTTTATTGTAAGCTTCAATTAAATCACTTTCATTTATGATACTTCCTCTAGAAGTATTTATTATAATCGGTTTATTTTTCATTTGAGAAAATGACGATTTATTTATCATATTTTTGGTTTCATCTGTTAAAGGAAGGTGTATGGAAATGATATCTGATTTTTCATATATCTCCTTTAAACTTGATAATTTAGCATCAATTTCTTTATTATTTATTTCCTTAACATAAGGATCGTAAGCTAAAATCTTTAAACCATTTTTTGAAGAATACTCAGCAACCTTTTTTCCAATTGTGCCAAATCCTATTATTCCTAAATACTTTTGGTTTATTTCTATAGATTTAATGATTGTTCTTGGCCATTCACCCTTGATAGTTCCGTTATGAAACATTGGAATTTTTTTAATAAGAGACATTGATGAAGAAACAACATATTCAGCAACAGAGTCTGCATTCATTCCTGTAGCTGGTTGAACATGAATATTTTTATTTTTGCAATATTCTGTATCAATATTGTCTAAACCAACACCCAGCCTTCCAATAAATTTTAATTTTATTGCATTTTTTAAAATATTTGAATTCACCTGAGTTTTATTTCTAACAATTAAACCATCATAATCTTTAACCATTGTTATTAGTTGTTTTTCATTTTCACATAATTTTTCATCATACATAACATCAAATTTTTTATTTAAATTTTCTAAACTATTTTGGTTGATGAATTCTGTAATTAAAATTTTAGTCATTAATTTTTTTAATATTAAACTAAATTAGATAAGTCTTTTTTATTATTCTTATACGTTGGCAGAGGATACTTAAATGCATGTTTTCCGATACGTCTTTCTTTAGCGTTCTCCCAAAGAGACAACCATTGTTTAAAATTTTGAACTTTGAGATTGTTTTTATTTTTACTTCTAACATAAAAGTTTGGAAGCGGCTCCCTACCTGATGGTTGTCCTGCAACATTATATCTTAAATCAGCACTAATTCTAAAATCATTTGATCTATTTGGTAAAGAGCAGTGGATAGAATGTTTGTGCAATAATATTATATCACCCACATTTGCTTCTAAATAAATGTGCTCCATATCATCAAGTAATTCACTATTTTTTAATTCTACCTGTCCTCTATATCCTGACACGTGG
>CACEEJ010000017.1 GCA_902558545.1 uncultured Pelagibacteraceae bacterium
TAAGTTCAATTGAACAAACTAAAAAATTAACTGATAAAATAAAAAAGATATTTAAAGACAAAAAATACCCAATATTAATTGATCAAGAAGGTGGACGAGTAAATCGATTAAGTAAAATTATTTCATTTGACAATTTGACTTCTGAATATTTTGGTAATTTATTTACAAAAGATAAGAAAAAATTTAATATTATTTATAAATTATTTATCGATAAAACTTCGTATTTGCTTAAATCAATCGGTGTTAATATAAATACTGTTCCTGTTTTGGATATTCGAGTAAAAGGAGCTAGCAACATTATTGGTGATAGGTCTTTTTCAAAAAATAAAAAAAATATCTCTAAAATAGGAGATATTTGTATCAATTATTTTCATGAAAATTCCATTGGAACTGTGATGAAACACATACCAGGTCATGGATTAGCTAAGGTAGATAGTCATAAATTTACTCCTGTGGTTACAAAAAACTCAAATTATTTAAATAAAAATGATTTTTTTCCATTTAAGAAAAAACAGAGTTATTTTGCAATGACAGCCCATGTAATATACCGAAGCATCGACAAGTTAAATACAGCTACACACTCTAAAAAAATTATTAATTTAATAAGAAAAAAAATTGGTTTTAAAAACATTTTGATTTCAGACGATTTATCAATGAAAAGTTTAAAAGATGATTTAAAAACCAATACAATCAAAACATTTAGTGCAGGTTGTAATATTGTTCTTCATTGCAATGGTAAAATGTCTGAAATGAAGGTGGTTGGTGATAATTCACCTAAGGTTAGTAATTTTATTATAAAAAAAACATCACTATTTTATAAAATTTTAAGTTAATATCTGAGCATGACTATTTCTGATTCTGCATTATTTAATGTCGATATAAATAACTATAATGGTCCTTTAGATGTACTTTTAGATTTAGCAAAAGCTCAAAAAGTAGATCTTGAAGAGATATCAATTACAAAGTTAGCAGATCAATTTCACGATTATCTTACAAAAGAAAAAGACTTAAATTTAGAAATTGCTTCAGAATATTTATTGATGGCAACTTGGCTAGCATATTTGAAATCTAAATTATTACTTCCGGGAACTCCAGAAGAAGAATTTAAAGTTCAAGAAGTTGCCGAAAAATTAAAATTACAACTAAAAAAATTAGAACTAATAAGATTACTTTCTGAACAAATGCTAAAAAGAAAAAGACTGGGTAGAGAAATTCGATCAAGAGGAATGAAAGGAAATATAAGATCTATTTATAGTACAGAATATAATTTAAGTTTATTTGAACTACTTAAGTCATATTCAACAATTATTATGACCAAAGACTTTCAAAAAATGAATATTCCAAAATTACCTGTCTTTACTGCTGAGGATGGAATTAAAACTATAAGAGAGTTTTTTGGTAAATTAATTGATTGGAAAAAATTAGATGATTTAATTCCCAAAAATTTTAAAAGCGGCTCAAAATATAAACGTACTGGGAAAGCAGGAATTTTTGCTGGTTCATTAGAATTAGTTAAAGAAGGAAACCTGACTATGAAACAAGATAAATTATTTGACGATATTTATGTGAAGGAAAATAATGATTAAAAAAGAAAAAATTTCAAAAGATAATATCGTTAAATTTCCATCTAAGGTATCTGATTTGGAAAAAGAAATTGAAGCAGTAATTTTTGCTGCTGCTGAACCATTAGATGTTGATACAATCGAAAGTAAAGTTACTAAAAAAGGTAGCGTACCTAAATCATTAGAAAAGTTGCAGCAAGAATACTCTAAACGTGGAATTAATCTAGTTTGCATAAAAGAAAAGTGGTCTTTCAGAACTTCTCCTAACTTGTCAAATATTATGTCACAGGAAAGGACGGTCGAAAAAAAACTTTCTAGAGCTGCAGTGGAGACTTTAGCTATAATTGTATATCATCAGCCCGTTACTAGAGCAGAAATTGAAGAAATAAGAGGGGTTGCTTTTGGCACAAATACTCTTGAAATATTAATGGAACTTAATTGGGTAAAGCCGGGTGGTCGTAAAGATGTGCCAGGAAGACCAATTCAGTATGTTACAACAGACGAATTTTTAAGTCATTTTAATCTACAAAAACTATCTGATTTACCAACAATTGATGAACTAGGTGCTGCTGGTCTAATTGATAGTTCCAGTATTGATAATGCGATTTTTGGAACTGGTAAATTCTACAAAGAAAAACAAGAAGAAAAAAAAGAGGATATTTATTCTAATATAGATGAAATGTTAAACAGCACTCTTGATACTGAAGAGAAAGATTAACAAAAAAGTAACTTTTAAATTAATCATAAAAAGGTTATAAGTTTTTCATGAGCATAGGAATTTGGCAAATAGCAATCGTAGTTATATTAGTAGTCTTATTATTTGGACGAGGTAAAATTTCTAGTCTGATGGGTGATGTAGCTAAGGGAATTAAAAGTTTCAAAAAAGGAATGGCTTCAGACGTTACTGAAGATACAGAGCCAAAAAATATTTCCGACGAAAATAAAGACTCAGAAAACAAAGATTAAATCACATGCCTACTATTGGTTGGTTTGAGATTTTAATTGTTGTTGGTATTGCAATTGTTGTTCTTGGCCCAAAAGATTTTCCAATCATGTTAAAGAAAGCTGGTTCTTGGATAGGGACTGCAAAAAGATATGTAAGTAACATTCAAAATGAAGTTTCAAATTTAGAAATTGATGAAGAAAAAATTGATAATGAAATAAAAAAAGAAACTAAAAAAGATGAGCAATGAAGAAAATGAAGGTGGATTTGTTAGCCATCTAACAGAACTTAGAAAAAGATTAATACATAGTTTTATATTTTTAATAATCTTTTTTGTTATTTGTTATATATTTGCAGAA
This sequence comes from uncultured Pelagibacteraceae bacterium, assembly GCA_902558545.1. Classification (GTDB taxonomy): domain Bacteria; phylum Pseudomonadota; class Alphaproteobacteria; order Pelagibacterales; family Pelagibacteraceae; genus Pelagibacter. Next base: position 2,865 of record CACEEJ010000017.1, read on the forward strand.
CATATCTACGGTTTTCTAGTTGATCCATTTGCTCAAGCTGTAAAAGATGATGGATCTGAAAGAAGACTTATTTTTACAGCCTTACAAGAAACTTTTTTAACATATATTAAGATATCTTTTTTCACAGCTTTTTTTGTGACCTGTCCATTCATTCTAATGCAAATATGGAAATTTATTGCCCCAGGTTTATATAAACATGAAAAAGTTGCCATACTCCCATATCTTGTATTAACACCTATCCTTTTCTTTTTAGGAGGTATGCTTGTTTATTATTTGATAATGCCTCTAGCCATTAAATTCTTTTTATCGTTTGAAAGTACAGGACTTTCAACAAGTCTACCAATTCAATTAGAAGCAAAAGTAAATGAATACTTGTCACTTGTTATGAAATTGATTTTTGCGTTCGGAATTAGTTTCCAATTACCTATAGTCTTAAGTTTATTAGCAAGAATAGGTGTTGTTGATAGTCAATTTCTAAAAGAAAGAAGGAAGTATGTAGTAGTAATTATATTTGCTGCCGCTGCATTACTTACACCACCTGATCCAATTACTCAAATAGGTTTAGCTATTCCTTTATTAATTTTATATGAATTATCTATATTTTCAGTAAAATTTATAGAAAACAAAAAATTAGAAAAGACTGATGCATAATTTAAAAGAAATAAGAAAAGATCTTGCAAAATTTGAAAAAGATCTTGAAAAGCGTTCAGTTAAAATTGATTTAAATAATTTAAAAAAACTTGATGAGTTAAATAGAGATTTAATTCAAAAAAAAGAAAATTTAGAAAAAGAAAAAAAAGATATTTCAAAATCTAAAGATGAAAGTTTATTTAAAAAATCTAAAGAAATATCAGTGGAATTAGAAAAAATTTCTGAACAACAAAAAAAAACTAAAACTGAATTAGATAATATTTTATCAAGTATACCAAATATACCTCATCAAGATGTTCCAAATGGGAAAGATGAAAATGATAATGTAGAAGTTTTAAAAGCTGGAAAAGTTACTGAGTTTGATTTTAAACCTAAATCTCATTACGAACTTGGTGAAAAATTAGGCATGCTTGATTTTGATCTTGCAACAAAAACCACTGGATCAAGATTTGTATTTGTTAAAAAAGAGTTAGCATTACTAGAACGAGCTTTATCTAACTTTATGCTAGATACTCATATTGTTCAAAATGGCTATCAAGAGATTTCACCTCCATTGATTGCCTCTGATAATACAATGTATGGAACAGGCCAATTACCAAAATTTGAAAACGATCAATTTGAGATAAAATTTGATGAAGGATCTGATAGAAAATTTTTAATTCCAACCGCTGAAGTAATTTTAACAAATATTGTTAAAGATAAAATTGTTGACCAAAAAGATTTACCTATGAGATTTGTTGCCTCAACACCTTGTTTTAGAAAAGAAGCTGGTAGTTATGGCAAAGACACAAAAGGAATGATTAGACAACATCAATTTTATAAAGTTGAGATGGTTAGTATTGTAGAAAAAGAAAATTGTTTAGATGAATTAGAGCGAATGACAAACTGTGCAACAGATATACTGGATAAGTTAGAATTACCTTATAGAAAAGTAATTTTATGTTCAGGTGATATGGGTTTCAGTGCAGAAAAAACCTATGATATTGAAGTGTGGTTACCATCAGAAAACAAGTATCGTGAAATATCATCATGCTCTTCTTGCTCAACATTTCAGGCACAAAGAATGAAATCAAGATATAAAAATAAAAACAAAGAAACTGTTTTTGTTGGAACATTAAATGGAAGTGGTTTGGCTGTGGGTAGAACATTAATTGCTGTACTAGAAAACTATCAACAAAAAGATGGTTCGATTATTGTTCCTAAGATACTGCGACCGTATATGAATAATTTGGAATTGATTTCAGCTAAATAAAGTTGTTTTAATTACATAGATAGTATAAGTATTCACATAATTTATAAGGAGATTTATGGAAGGCTCAGGAATAGGACAATTTATACCGTTAATTTTAATATTTGTTATTTTTTATTTTTTCTTAATCAGACCACAGCAAAAAAAAGTTAAAGAGCATAAAGCAATGGTTGAAAGTCTTAAGAGAGGTGACAAGGTTGTTACTTCAGGTGGAATTACAGGTACAGTAGAGAGACTTATAGACAACGATAAAGTTGAAGTAGAAATTGCTGAAAACGTAAAGGTTGAGATAGTTAAGTCAACTGGTATTCAAAGTCTTGTTAATTCAAATACTCAAGAAGTTAAAAAATAATTATTTTTAGTTAAGTGCTTTATTTCTCTAAGTTAAGAATTTTATTTATAACTCTTTTTTCAGTTTTATTTATTTTAATTGCTTCATCAAATCTTTTTAAATTTGATGACAATTTTTTTGATAAAAAAATTAATTTAGGATTAGACCTTCAGGGTGGATCATATCTATTACTTGAAATTGATAATGAACCTGTAATTGAACAAAAATTACAAAACTTAACAACAACTATCAGAAATTACTTCAAAGAAAAAAATATTAAAATCAACAATATAAAAATAGATAATCAGAATATTTTTTTTAATGTAACAGATAATGATAAGCAATCTGTGTTAGATGTTTTTCAGGATGAAAATAGTGATCTTAATCCTTATTACCCAAGATTTAAATCACATCAGTTAGAAATTGAAGATACAGGATTAAATCTAAAAGTTAATTTTTCAAGACAGGGTTTAATTAAACTTAAAACTTCTTCTCAAGATCAAGCTATAGAAATAGTTAGAAGAAGGGTAGATGAAGTTGGAACTAATGAACCCAACATACTTAAAAGAGGAAATAACCGAATTTTAGTAGAGCTACCTGGATTAGATGATCCGATGAGAATAAAATCATTACTTGGTAAAACTGCAAACCTTACTTTTCGATTTGTAACAAATGACGAAAATGATCGTTTTGGTGTTGAAAAGTTAAAATTTGAAAACGGTTTAGAAGAAGCCACAGTTAGTAAAAGAATTATAATAAGTGGTGAAAATTTACTTGATGCTCAACCAAAAATGGACACTCAAGCTAACCAAACAATTGTTTCATTTACTTTAGATAGAGTAGGTGCAAAAAGGTTTGGTAAGGCAACGTCAACTGGTATTGGGAAGCAACTAGCAATTGTCTTAGATGGTAAAATTATTAGCGCTCCTGTTGTTAGAGATACTATAGCAAGTGGATCTGGTCAGATTAGCGGTGGCTTTACATTTCAAACTGCAACCGATTTAGCTTTATTGTTAAGATCTGGAGCATTACCAGCGCCATTAGAAATTATTGAAGAAAGAACAGTAGGACCTGATCTTGGGCAAGACTCAATTAATGCAGGAATGATTGCACTAGCAATTGGTTTTATGTTGGTGATAATTTTTATGTTTGTAAAATATAAAATTTTTGGATTAATTACTAATGTTACACTTATAGTTAATTTGTTTATTCTTTTGGGTGTTTTAACTTTATTCGAAGCTACTTTAACATTGCCAGGTATTGCAGGGATTATTTTGACTGTAGGTATGGCAGTTGATGCAAATGTTTTAATTTTTGAGAGAATTAAAGAAGAATTAAAAGACGAGACTAATAATATTTTGGCTTTTGACGGTGGTTATACCAAATCAAGAACAGCAATTTTAGATGCCAACATAACAACATTATTAGCTGCAATTATTTTATTTTTTATGGGCTCAGGACCAGTAAAAGGTTTTGCTGTAACATTAGGTGTTGGAATATTTACAACACTATTTTCAGTTTATTTTATAGCAAGATTATTCACTAGTATTTATGTATCAAGAAATAAGAATAAGGAAAAATTAATTTAATGATTGCTTTTAATAAATATTATAATCACTTTAATTTATTATCATCAGTTTTGATTGTTATTTCATTATTATTGTTAATATTTAAAGGGCTTAATTTTGGGATAGACTTTAAAGGTGGTACATTAATTGAGTTAAGAGCCTCAGACTCAAAAATAAATGTTAGTTCATTAAGAGATAGATTTAATCAAATGGACTTAGGAGATGTTTCAGTAAAGAAATTTGGTAATGATACTGATTTTTTAGTGAAATTTGAAAATAAAGACAATAAGAAGAACATTATTCAAGAAATTAAAGCTAACTTAGATAAATCTTTTGGAAATAATTATGATTTTAGAAGAGTTGAAAATGTTGGTCCTAAAGTTAGTGCCGAATTATTAAAATCAGGGGTAATAGCAATATCTTTATCCTTAGCATTAATGTTGATTTACATTTGGATTAGATTTGAATGGCAATTTAGTCTAGGAGCAATTTTAGCTTTGTTTCATGATGTGATTGTAACTCTTGGAATTTTTTCTTTATTTAGCTTAGAAATAAACTTATCAATTATAGCAGCTGTATTAACAATAGTAGGATACTCTATGAATGATACAGTAGTCATTTTCGATCGTGTCAGAGAAAATCTAAGAAAATATTCAGATATTAAAATTTTTGAATTAACAAATATTTCAATTAATGAAACTTTATCAAGAACAATCATAACATCTGCAACTACTTTACTTGCTTTATTAGCTATATATTTTTTTGGTGGAGAGATACTAAAAGGATTTTCACTTGCTATGATATTAGGTGTTGTTTTTGGAACTTATTCCTCTATTTATATAGCGAATACTGTTCTAGTAAGATTAAGAGTTTCTCAAAAAACAGTTTTGAGAGAAGACGATCAAAATAAGTTGAATTAATCATTAAATTTTTTAAAATTTCATTATATTATTTCAAAGTATTACAATTATTATATGAATATAAGACTTTGGAAACCATCAAATAAAACAAAAAAAAATTCAAATTTATTTAAATTTGAAAAATTTATATCTAAAAGATTTAATAAAAATTTTAAAAAAAATTTTAAAAAAATACATGATTGGTCAGTTAAAAGCCAAGGTGATTTTTGGAGTAGTGTGTGGGATTTCTCAAAAGTTAAAGGTATTAAAAGAAACACTAAAGTCAAAAAATCAAAAAAATTTTATAAAAATATTTTTTTACCGAATTCAAGATTAAATTTTTGTGAAAATTTACTTTCAAAAAATACAAAAGAGAAAGCAATTACTTTTATTAGTGAAAATGGTTATCGTGAAATACGAAATTGGAATGAATTAAATAAAAATGTAAAAAATATTTCAAATAATCTTAAAAAATTAAATATTAAGCCAAAAGATAGAATAGCAGCTTATATGCCAAATATACCTGAAACAGTAGAGGCTTTTTTGGGTACTGTTGCTATTGGAGCTATATGGTCATCTTGTTCACCTGATTTTGGGATTAATGGTGTTATAGAGAGATTTTCCCAAATTAAACCTAAAATTTTGATTGTTACTAATCAATATTTTTATAATGGAAAAAAAATTAATATTTTAGAGAGAATTCCTGAAATAATAAAAAAAATTCCTTCTATAAAGCATGTAATTATATCTATTTACCCTGGTCAGCTAAATTTAAAAAAACTTCCAAAATTCAGAAATATCAAAACGCATTATTGGAGTAATATTATTCAGGAAAGTTTTTCAAAATTTAAATTTCATAAATTTGATTTTGAACATGATTTAGCAATTCTTTATTCAAGCGGTACCACAGGTAAACCTAAGTGTATTTGCCATAAAAATGGTGGTGTATTAGTTCAGCATTTAAAAGAACATCAATTACATTGTGACATTAAAGAAAATGATAATGTTTTTTATTTTACAACATGTGGATGGATGATGTGGAATTGGCTAATTTCAGTTCTAGCCTCAAAAGCATCAATCGTATTGTTCGATGGTTTCCCAATGTATAAACGTGATGATCTCCTTTTAAAAATAGCCAATAAAGAAAATATAACCTTATTTGGAGTTAGTGCCAAATATGTTGACGCATTAAGAAAAACAAGAAAAAATTTTAAGAAAGTTTACGAGTTAAAAAAACTTAGAACTATTTGTTCTACTGGATCTCCATTATCAGCAGATTGTTTTAAATATGTATACAATAATATTAAAAAAAATGTTCATTTAGCATCTATTTCTGGAGGTACAGATATTGTCTCTTGTTTTGTTTTGGGAAATTTATACCAATCTGTACATGCAGGAGAAATACAAAGCAAAGGTTTGGGTATGGATGTACGGGTATTTAATGAAAAAGGAAAGTCAATTTTAAATCAAAAAGGTGAATTGGTTTGTGTTAATCCTTTTCCCTCAATGCCTTCAAGATTTTGGAATGATCATAAAGATACAAAATTTAAAAAAGCTTATTTTAATAGATATAGAAATATATGGCACCATGGTGATTATGCTCAAATAACAAATAATAATGGAATAATAATATCAGGAAGATCTGATACAACTTTAAATCCTGGTGGAGTAAGGCTTGGTACTGCTGAAATTTACTCTGAGGTAGAGCGGTTTAAAGAAATTAAGGAGTCTTTAGTTGTTGGACAATCTTGGGATAACGATGTTCGTATAATTTTATTTGTAATTTTAAATTCAAAGTATCAACTTAATGATATCTTATTAAAAAAAATAAAATTACAAATTAAAAAACATGCATCACCTAGACATGTGCCAAGAAAAATAATTCAAATAAACGACATACCAAGAACTAAAAGTGGTAAAATTGTTGAATTAGCTGTCAAAAATATAATTGAGGGAAATTCAATAAAAAACAAAGAAGCTTTGGCTAATCCAGAAAGTTTAAATCAGTTTAAAGATATTAAGGAGTTACAATATTAATTTTTTAATATAAGTTTTGAGCTATTACCATTGTTAGCAACATTGGTAGTGACAATAGGGTATTTGTTCTTGAGAAGAGCATTGCGGTTTTAGCTGACTTTGCCTTAGTCTCTGGATCAGTTTCAACCATTCCTAAAGCTCTTTTTTGATTTGGCCAAATAACAAACCATACGTTAAATGCCATTATAATTCCTAGCCACATTCCAATACCTATAGCTGTATGTTTAGGTACTCCCGAACCTATACTTAAAGTCATTGCATCATGAAGATATCCATTAAGATAAGCAAGAATTAAACCTGAAAGAACAGTTATCGCTGCAGCCCATCTAAAATAAAATAATGCAGCAGGAGCAATTACTTTGCCAATGGCTGGTTTTTGTTCATCTGGAATTTTTCCCATGTTTGGAATTTGAACAAAATTGAAATACCACAATAATCCAATCCACATAATTGCAACAATCACATGTATGTATCTAAATAACCAGCTCCAGAATAATGTATCAAAAGCTATACCACCATTTAAATAAAACAATCCTAGAAACAACAATATTGCTATAGCTAATGATGTGTGAACAGTTTTTGATAATGAAGACAGTAAATTACTCATGATTCTTTTAAATATACACTAATTTTAAAAAAAATTTAAGTTCTTTAATCTAGGCTAAAAGAGGTTTTAAAAATTGACCTGTATAACTATCTTTTATTTTACATACTTCTTCAGGTTTTCCTTCGGCGACAATATTACCACCCTTTACACCACCTTCAGGACCCATATCCACAATATAGTCAGCTGTTTTTATTACATCTAAATTGTGCTCAATTACAACTACTGTATTACCAAGTTTTACAAATGTATGAAGTATCTCTAAAAGCTTTTTAATATCATGTTGATGTAAACCTGTGGTTGGTTCATCTAAAATATACATCGTTCTTCCTGTTGATCTTTTTGAAAGTTCTTTTGCAAGCTTAATTCTTTGAGCTTCACCACCTGATAATGTAGTTGCTTGCTGGCCAATTTTTATATAACCCAATCCAACTTTTTTAAGAGTTAATAATTTTGTTTTTATATTAGATATATTTTCAAAGTACTCACACCCTTCATCAACTGACATATCCAAAACATCTGCAATACTTTTACCTTTAAATTTTATTTCCAAAGTTTCTCTATTGTACCTTGTTCCTTTACACTCATCGCATTGTATATAAACATCAGGTAAAAAATGCATTTCATACGTGATTACACCATCACCCTCACAAGCCTCGCATCTACCTCCTTTAACATTGAAAGAAAATCTTCCCGGTTTATATCCTCTTGTTTTGGACTCTGGCAGGCTTGTAAACCAATCTCTAATAGGCCCAAAGGCACCTGTGTATGTCGCTGGATTTGATCTAGGTGTTCTCCCGATTGGAGATTGGTCAATATCAATTATTTTATCAATTAATTCTACTCCTTTATAACCTTTAAATGATTTAGGTGCTTTTCTTGCTTTATTATTTAAAGTTAAATTTAAGGCATGAAATAGAGTTTGTAATATCAAAGTAGATTTACCACTTCCAGAAACACCAGTAACACAAGTAAATGTTCCAGTTGGTATTTTAAGGTTTACATTATTTAAATTATTTCCACTTGCACCATTGATTTCTACAAATCTTCCATTTTTAGCTAAACGTCGTGATTTTGGAATTTCAATTGTTTTTTTATTTGCGAGATACTGACCTGTGATACTATTTTTATCTTTTTTTAAATCTTCATATGAACCTTGTGCCGTTATCTGACCTCCATTACTTCCAGCTTCAGGGCCAAGATCAATAATATGATCTGCATTTTCCATTGTCTCGGTGTCGTGCTCTACAACAATTACAGTATTACCTAGATCTCGTAATCTTTTTAGTGCATTAATCAGTTTAACATTATCTTTTTGATGTAATCCTATTGAAGGCTCATCCAAAACATATAATACACCTGTTAAACCAGACCCTATTTGTGAAGCTAATCTTATTCTTTGAGCTTCACCTCCTGATAATGTTCCGGATTCTCTTGACAGTGTTAGATAATCTAATCCAACATTAAGTAGAAAATTTAATCTTTCATTAATTTCTTTTAATACATGTTCTGCTATTTTAAATTGTCTTTTATCAAGATTATTTTCTAAATTTTTAAACCATTGTGCTGCATCTAAAATAGATTTTTTTGTTACTTCACTAATATTAAGATCATTAATTTTAACACATAAAGCTTCCTCTTTTAATCTGTCACCATCACATGCTTCACATGCAGTATCCGATTGATATTCGGCAATGGCCTCTCTTTTCCATTCACTATCAGACTCTAAAAATCTTCTTTCAAGATTATTAATTACTCCTTCAAACGTTTTTTTGTAAGAATATTTTTCGTATCCATCATCATAATTAAATTTAATCTCATCTTCATCTGAACCATAAAGAATAATATCTTTTATTTTTTTTGGTAATTTTTTCCATTTTTCATCTAAAGAAAAACCATAATGTTTTGCTAAAGATGCTAAAGTTTGAGCATAATATAATGTTGTTGATTTTGACCAAGGTTCTATTGCTCCATCTGCTAAACTTTTTTTTTCATCAGGAACAACTAAATTTGGATCAACATTTAACTTCATGCCAATTCCTTCACACTCTTCACAAGCTCCATAGGGACTGTTAAACGAAAAAAGTCTTGGTTCAATTTCTTCAATTGTAAAACCACTTTCAGGACAAGCAAACTTTGTAGAGTAAATTAACTTTTCAATTTTTCTAAATTTTTGAGGAAGTGTTTCATCTTCATATTCTACAAAAACTAAACCGTTAGCTAAATTTACAGCTGTTTCAATACTTTCGGCTAATCTGTTTCCAAGTTTAGAATTTAAAACTATTCTATCTACTAAAACTGAAATATCATGTTTAAGTTTTTTATCTAGATTAGGTGATTTTTCTATATCATATAAAACATTATCAATTTTAATTTTTCTAAATCCTCTTCTCTTGTAGCTTAAAATATCTTTTTTATATTCACCTTTACGACCTCTTACTACTGGTGCGTAAATATATATTGTTGATTTTTTTGGTAATTTTTTAACTAAATCTACTATTTGTGTAATTGTTTGGGAGGTTATTGGTTTACCTGTAAATGGTGAGTAGGGGATACCTGCTCTAGCGTATAATACCCTCATGTAATCGTAAATTTCTGTTACAGTCGCAACAGTAGATCTTGGGTTTTTTGAAGTATTCTTTTGTTCTATTGCAATAGCAGGACTTAATCCTTCAATTAAATCAACATTTGGTTTTTTCATTTTATCTAAAAATTGACGTGCATATGCAGATAAACTTTCAACATATCTTCTTTGACCCTCTGCGTATATTGTATCAAAAGCTAAAGATGATTTTCCTGACCCTGATAGACCCGTAATGACCACAAATTTGTCTTTTGGAATCTCTACAGTAACATTCTTCAAATTATGTTCTTTAGCGCCCTTAATAACTATCTTTTTCATCATAATTTTAGTTGCTTTGAGTTAATAAAATTAATATTCAGAAGAATTGTGATATAATTCTAATTAACTAATTTAACAAATATTAAATATTATGGCTGGAAGTTTAAATAAAGTATTATTAATTGGTCGTTTGGGCGCAGATCCTGAAATTAAGCAAATGGTAAATGGCAAAAGTGTAGCCAGATTAAGCCTTGCAACAAGTCAATCTTGGAAAGATAAAAACACAGGTGAAAGAAAAGAAAAAACTGAGTGGCACCGTGTAGTTGTATTTAATGAGGGTTTAGTAAATGTTGTTCAACAGTATTTAAAAAAAGGTGCTCAAGTTTATGTTGAGGGACAACTCACAACAAGAAAATGGAAAGACGAACAATCTGGACAAGATAAATACTCAACTGAAATAGTTATACAGGGATACAATTCTTCACTCACAATGTTGGGTGGTGGAAATTCTGGTGGTGGAATTCAAAATGACACAACTCAACAAAATAATATTGAGGATTCTTCTCAAGTGTCAGATATGGATGATGAAATTCCATTTTAATTTCTATGAAAAATACTGAAGAGTTAAAAGATAAAAATATAAAATTAATCTCAATGCATGATGAGATGAGCTCATCCTATCTTTCTTATGCAATGAGTGTAATTGTTAGTCGTGCACTGCCTGATATTAGAGACGGTTTAAAACCTGTTCATAGAAGAATTTTATATGCAATGTATAAAGGTGGATATGATTGGTCTAAACAATTTAGAAAATCAGCAAGAATAGTTGGAGATGTTATTGGTAAATATCATCCTCACGGTGATCAATCTGTTTATGATGCTTTAGTTAGAATGGTGCAAGATTTCTCTATGAGCTTACCGTTAATTCAAGGTCAAGGAAATTTTGGTTCTATAGATGGCGATCCTGCTGCAGCAATGAGGTATACCGAAACTCGATTATCAAAAGTTTCTCAATATTTAATTGATGATATTGAAAAAAATACAATTACTTTTAAAAGCAATTATGATGAAACAGAGAAAGAACCTAGTGTTTTACCAGCGCAATTTCCAAATTTATTAGTAAATGGAGCTGGTGGTATCGCTGTTGGTATGGCAACAAGTATACCTCCTCATAATTTAGGGGAAATTATAGATGGCACTTTGGCCTTAATTGATAATAAAGATATTAAAATTAGAGAGTTAATGAAACATATACCAGGTCCAGATTTTCCAACTGGTGGTGTAATTATAGGTAAAGATATAATTAAACAAGGTTACAACAATGGAAGAGGGTCCTTTAAGATTAGAGGTGAAATCTCAATTGAACAACAAAAAAATGGACGTGAAAGACTTGTAATAACTTCTATACCTTATCAAGTTAACAAATCTGTTTTAAACGAGAGAATTGCTCAATTAGTAAGAGAGAAAAAGATTGAAGGAATAAGAGATATTAGAGACGAGTCAAACAGAGAGGGTATAAGAGTAGCAATAGATTTAAGAAATGGTGTAGAGCCAGAGACTATAAAGAGACAATTATATAAAAATACTCAAATAGAAAGTTCTTTTGGATTTAATACTTTGGCTATTGTTGAGGGAAAACCTCAAACTTGTACTTTAAAAGATTTTTTATCTAATTTTTTAACTTTTAGAGAAGATGTAGTTATTAAGAAAACTAAATTTGATCTTCAAAAAGCTGAAGAAAGAGCACATATATTAATCGGGTTATCGGTGTCAGTTGAAAATCTAGATAAAGTAATAAAAATTATTCGATCATCTAAAACACCCGATGATGCTAAAATATCAATTCTAAAAACTAAATGGAAAATAAATAAATCACAAAAATTAATTTCTTTAGTTGAAGGAAAAAAAGGTAAAAACCTCTATTCTTTATCTGAACCACAAGTTTTAGCTATTTTAGAATTAAGACTTCAGAAATTAACTGCTTTAGGAATAAATGAAATCGAAGTTGAAATTAAAAAATTAGCTGAATTAATCACTAAATATAAAAAGATTATTTCATCAAAAAAAGAACTTTTAAAAGTAATCAGCGAAGAACTAAAAAATATCAAAGAGAAATTTGCTATACCAAGAAGAACTAAAATTATAGATGCTGTTTTGAATTACGATATTGAGGAAACAATCCAAAAACAATCAGTAATAATTACAGTTACATTACAAGGATACATAAAAAGAGGTTCTTTAGATGGAGTAAAAAAACAAAAAAGAGGTGGTAAGGGAAAATCAGGCATAACAACCAGAGATCAAGACTCTGTTGTTCAAACATTATCCGTAAATACTCATACTTCAGTACTCTTCTTTTCTACCGAGGGTTTAGTTTACAAGATCAAAGCATGGAAAATCCCAGAGGGTTCATCATCATCTAAAGGTAAGTCTTTATTTAATATTTTACCTTTAAAGAGTCACCAAGCAATAAGCTCAATTATGCCAATGCCAGAAGATGAAACTGATTTAAAAAATTATCAAATTATATTTGCTACTGCTCAAGGAAAAGTAAGAAAAAATAGTTTAGAAGACTTTTCATCAATTAATGCATCTGGAAAAATTGCGATGAAATTAGATAACAATGATAAAATTGTAGGTGTTAAAATTTGTAAAGATGATCAGGATGTGATTTTAAGTACAAGATTTGGAAAATGTATTAGATTTGAAGCCAAAAAGTTAAGAGTTTTTAAAGGCAGATCCTCTAAAGGAATTAAGGGAATAGAGTTAGCATCAAATGATCAAATAGTATCATTGTCAGTTATTGATAACGATAAAATTAATAAAAATGGAAAAAAATCAAAAGACGAAAAATCCGAATTAAGAGCAAAAGAGAAGTTTGTTTTATCAATAAGTGAAAATGGTTTTGGAAAAAAGACTTCCCATACCGATTACAGAGTTACTAACAGAGGTGGTAAAGGAATTATAGGAATAGTAAATTCACCAAGAAATGGAAATATTACTTCATCATTTCCAGTTTTTGAAGGTGATGAAATTTTAATTTCTACTAATAAAGGAAGGGTTATTAGAGTAGCTGTTAAAGAAATTAGAACTGCAGGAAGAAATACCCAAGGGGTTAGAATAATTAAGTTATCAGGAGAAGAAAAAGTTGTTTCAGCTATTAAAATTGATGATAATTTAATTTAATGAGTAAAATTGCAATTTATCCTGGAACATTTGATCCAATAACTTTTGGACATATAGATGTAATAAAAAAATCATTAAAATTATTTGATAAAATAGTAGTAGGTGTCTCAGATGAAAGTAACAAAAATTATCTATTTAGTTCTGAAGAAAGAATTGAAATAGTAAATAAAGCTTTATTTAAAGATCTAAAGTTAAATAGGAAAAAAATAAAAGTAGTATCATTTGGCTCTTTAACCACCGATTTATGTAAAAAATACAAATCAAACATTATTTTAAGAGGATTGAGAGCCGTATCTGATTTTGAATATGAATTTCAATTAGCTGGTATGAACAGAAAATTAAACCAAAATATTGAAACAATTTTTTTAATGTCTGATGTAGAAAATCAAATTATTTCATCTAGATTTGTAAAAGAGATTGTTAAATTAAAAGGTGATATTAAAAAATTTACTACCAAAAGTACGATCAAGTCTTTAAAAGAGAAATATGAATAAAATTTTTATTAAAATACTTATTTTGTTTTTTTTTATTACCAATCAATCAATAGCTGAGGAGAATATAATGATATTAAAATTAAAAGATGGTGACGTTAAAATTGAATTGTTTGAGGATGTTGCTCCAAATCATGTTAAAAGAATTAAGGAATTAGCAAATAGTGGTAAATACGATAACGTTGTGTTTCACAGAGTTATAGATGGATTTATGGCACAAACAGGGGATGTTAAATTTGGAAATTCGGAATCAAAAGATTTTGATCTTAGAAGAGCTGGAATGGGTGGATCAGATTTTCCTGACTTAGAGCAAGAATTCAATAGTCTACCACATGATAGAGGAACTTTATCAATGGCGAGAGCTCAAGATCCAAATAGTGCAAATAGTCAATTTTTTATTTGTTTTCAGCCAGCTCCTTTTTTAGATCGTCAATATACAGTTTTTGGAAAAGTGATAGAGGGAATGGAATTTGTTGATAAAATAAAAAGAGGTGATCAAAATAATAACGGCGCTGTAACTGATCCAGATAAGATTATTAGTTTCAAATCTCAATAATTTTATTAATGGCATTAAAAAAATTTGCCTTTAACGTTTTAAAAAAAGATAATTTTGCTAGGTGTGGTTTAATCGAAACACATCGTGGTAATATACAAACCCCAGCTTTTATGCCTGTTGGAACTCAAGCTACTGTAAAAGCTTGTACAGTAGACGATATTAAAAAAACAGGTTCCGAAATAATACTTTCAAATACTTATCATTTAATGATACGACCAGGTGTTGAAAGAATAGTGTCTGCTGGCGGACTTCATAATTTTATGAATTGTGATTTACCTATTTTAACTGACTCTGGTGGTTTTCAAGTAATGTCTCTTTCAAAATTGAATAAAATTGATAGGGAGAAGGGTGCTATTTTTAACTCTCACGTTGATGGTAAAAAATTTTATTTAAGTCCAGAGGAGAGTATAAGAATACAATTAGGTTTAAATTCAGATATTTTAATGATTATGGATGAATGCCCCAAAAAAACTAATGATTATAATCTAATCAAAAAATCAATGGATTTATCACTTTACTGGGCCGAAAGATCTAAAGTAGCTTTTGGGTGCAATCCACATAAAGCTTTATTTGGAATTATTCAAGGAGGTCTATTTAAAGATTTAAGAATTAAATCACTTGAAGAGTTAGTTAAAATTGGTTTTGATGGTTATGCTATTGGAGGATTAGCAGTTGGAGAAACACAAAATGAAATGTTTAATGTCTTAGATGATATCAAAGAATATTTACCTGTAGAAAAACCTCACTATTTAATGGGTGTTGGAACACCATCAGATATTTTAGGTGCTGTCAAAAGAGGTATAGATATGTTTGATTGTGTATTACCTACCAGATCAGGAAGGACAGGTTTAGCATTTACATGGAATGGAAGGGTAAATATTAAAAATAATAAGTATCAAAATGATAATACTCCACTTGATCCTAGTTGTGAAAATCTTAACTTAAACAAATATTCAAAAAATTATTTAAATCATTTATTTAATACTAATGAAATATTAGCTTCAATGTTATTGACGTTACATAATATTAATTTTTATCAAGAATTAATGTCTGAGATTAGAAAAAATATTAATTCAGGCACATTTAATGATTTTCACGATAAATACATAGATAAGTTGTAGTTATAGCAACTGTGCCATTTTGTATGAATAATCATATCAAATTCCTTAATTTAACAACCTTAATTGATCAAAACTTTTAAATTCAACGAATTGAAAAATAAAAATTTATCTGTATACACACATTATTCATTTAGAAAAAATGAATCAATTTTGTGGGCCGTTAGCTCAGTTGGTAGAGCAATTCCCTTTTAAGGAATGGGTCGATGGTTCGAGTCCATCACGGCTCACCATTAATTTTGATTTAGGTCAAATTGATCGGTGGATAATCCAATATTACCTCGTTCATCCATTCATTTAATTGTTTAATACGTGTATCAGAAGAAGGATGGGTGCTCATAAATTCTGGTGGTTCTTTACCCTTATTTGCTTCTTTCATTCTTTCCCAGATTTTTACTGTTTCTCTAATATCATAACCTGATAAAGAAGAAAAAATCATACCAAGATAATCAGCTTCACTCTCTTGCTTTCTGTTAAAAGGATTCATTATTCCTAGTTGAGCTAATAATCCAACTGTATCCATACCGGTAGTTCTGTTTATATCAGATAATACACCGCCACTTGCAATATCTATAATTTTTGCTCCAGTATTTAATAAAACACCACGACTTGCTCTTTCAACAGAATGTTTTGCTACTGCATGAGCAACCTCATGACCCATAATTGCTGCTAAACCATTTTTATTTTTTGTTACATCAAGTATACCTGTATAAACAGCAATTTTACCTCCAGGCATGCACCATGCATTTCTAACTTTTTTATTATCAATTAAAATATATTCCCAATCAAAATTTGCTGTTGGGTCGTTTAAATTTGCTCTATAAAAATATTCACTAATCGAATCTTCCATTCTTTTTCCAATGTCTTTGATTTCATTTAATGTTTTTGTATCATCACTCATTTTTTCTTTTTCTTTGACTTTTTCATAAATTTCCGCAGCTTGAGCATTTAATTTTGCTTCAGGTATAATTTTTAATTGTTTTCTGTCAGTTATTGGTGCAGTAGTGCAAGAATGCAAAATAAGGCTGCCACAACCACAGCCCATATAAGTCAAAAATTTTCTTCTATCCATAAGTAACTAAAATTGATAATAATAATTTATCATGAATCTTAACAACAAAATTTTAATTGTATTATTTATCATTGCAATTGTTTTTGTTGTCTATGCCAGTTATAGTTAATTGAAAATATGTCGAAAAAAAGGTCAAAAAAATCTTTTTCATTAACCTTAAGGAATTACTTTATTACGGGAGTAGTTGTTTTAATACCAATTGGTTTTACCTTATATCTCACAAAGATTTTAATTGGTATCTCCTCTAATTTAATACCAAAAAATATTAATCCTAATAGCTATTTACCTTTTAATATACCTGGTGTTGAAATTGTTATTTCAATTTTACTTATAACTATTGTTGGTGGTCTCTCTTTGTCATTTTTTGGAAGAAGAATACTTAAATTAATTGATGATTTATTCAAAAGAATTCCATTTCTAAGAACAGTTTATTCTGCAATTGTTCAAATGACCGAAACCTTTTCTAAAAAAGATGATGGAAAAAAAAGTGTAGTCTTAATTGAATATCCAAGGAAAGGAGTTTGGGCAGTTGGTTTTGCTACAAAAGAAAATAAAGGTGAGATGGCTCAAAAAACTGGTAAGAATTTAATAAATGTTTTTGTACCAACAACTCCAAATCCTACTAGTGGTTTTTTACTAATGTTTCCAATAGAAGATGTTATATATTTGAATATGTCTTTTGAGGAAGCGTCTAAATTTATAGTTTCAGCAGGAACCTCTACTAAAAAAACTTAAGCAATATCATTAATTATATCAGCTCTATCGTACAATTTTATCAAAGGTTTGAATTTACTTATATCTTCATTTGATTTTTCTATTCTTCTCATTTCCTTTTCAGCTAATAAGAAAAGATCACTATTCTGAATTGGATCTGCTAACTTAAAATTTTTTATACCACTTTGTTTAAATCCCAAAATATCCCCAAACCCTCTTAATTTCATATCTTCTTCAGATATTAAGAAACCATCGTTAGTGTCTTTTAAAATTTTAATTCTTTTTTTTGCGTTTTCGCTTAGATTTGATTTAAACATTAATATACATGTAGAGTCTTTATCTCCACGACCAACTCTACCTCTTAATTGATGAAGTTGAGATAAACCAAATTTGTTAGCATTTTCAATTATAATCGTATTTGCATTTGGAAAATCTATCCCAACCTCAATAATCGTTGTAGAAACCAAAATCTTAAATTTATTATTTAAAAAATTGTTTAGTATTTCATTTTTTTCGTCTACCTCAGTTTTTCCATGCAGCAAACATACCTGATTTGGAAACTTACTTTTTAAATATTCATACTTTTTTATAGCTGATGAGTGATCCAATTTTTTAGATTCTTCAATTAATGGACAAACCCAAAAAATTTGATTTCCTAAGTTAATTTCTTTTTTTATAAATTTTAAAACATCCTCAATTTTAACCTCTAATTTACTATATGTTTTAATTGGTTTTCTATTTTTAGGTTTTTCTCTAATTATTGAAATATCCATATCACCATAAATTGTCATTGTTAGAGTTCTAGGTATAGGTGTTGCTGTCATTAATAATACGTCACAATCTGGCCCACCTTTATCTGATAATCTTTTTCTTTGATTTACTCCAAACTTATGTTGTTCATCTATAATTATTAATCCTAAGTTTTTAAAAATTACTTTTTTTTGAAATATTGCATGTGTTCCAAAGATAATATCAATTTTATTATTTTCTATTTTTTTATGAATTTCTTTTTTTAATTTATATTCAGATTTCCCAGAAATAAGATCTATATTTATATTTTTAGGAAATACTTTTTTTGCAAGCATAAAATGTTGTCTTGCTAGAATTTCCGTAGGAGCCATAAAAGCAACTTGGAAACCAGAATATATGCTATTTATTGCTGCTAAGAGAGATACTATTGTTTTTCCACTACCAACGTCTCCTTGTAACAGTCTAAACATTTTGTTTGGTGAACTTAAGTCTCTGTTTATTTCATTAAGTGATTTTTGCTGATCACCTGTAAGAGAAAAATCTAATTTATCTATTATAGAATTTTGTTTCTTTAAATTAAGGACTTTATTTTTTTTTTTTATTTTTCTTATTTTTTTTCTTATTTCAGAATTAACTAGAAATGTTGAAAATATTTCATCAAAAGCAAGTCTTTGATAGAAATTTGATT
>CACEEJ010000018.1 GCA_902558545.1 uncultured Pelagibacteraceae bacterium
AATTACAACTATAAAGATTAAATACTTAATTTCTTTTAGCATTACATTTTATCTGGTGTATCTACACCAACTATGTCCATTCCTGATTTTACTACGTTAGATATTGCTTTTAAAAAAATTAATTTATCTAGTGAAACTGTTTTTTGATCATTAATAAATCTTTTTTCTGGGTTTTGTTTACCAAGATTCCAATACGAATGAAATTCTGAGGCAAGATCATATAAATAAACAGGTATTCTATGTGGTTCTAATTTTGAACTAGCTGCATCGATACATTTAGGCCATTCTGAAATCTTTTTTAAAATTTTGATCTCATCATTTGAATATTCAAAACTAAAATCATCCAATTCAATTTTTGAATTTAAATCTTTATCAATATGTCTAAAGACAGATGAAATTCTGGCATAACAATATTGAACGTAATATAACGGATTATCTTTAGATTTTTCTTTTACAGCATCAAAGTCAAAATCTAATTCTACGTCACTACTTCTATTAAGCATGATGAATCTAGTTGCATCTTTTCCAACTTCCTCAATTAAATCATCAACCGTAATGTAGTCGCCTTTTCTTTTAGACATCTTAAATGGTTTGTTATCTTTAATTAATTTTACAAGCTGACTAATTTTGCAAATCAATTTATCTTTTTTTCCTGATAGAGCTTCAACTGAGGATGAAATTCTTTTGATGTAACCAGCATGATCTGCACCAAGAATATTTATTAAATAATCAAATTTACGATCTACTTTATTTTTATGATATGCAACATCGCTTGCAAAATAAGTCCATGTTCCATCTGACTTTTGTAATGCTCTATCTTTATCGTCACCAAAATCAGTAGATTTAAAAAGTAACTGTTCTCTTTCTACCCAGTTTTTATCGTCTTCTCCAGCTGGAGCTTTAATTTTTCCTTTGTATACAAATTTATTCTTTTCTAAAAATTTTATTACACTCTCTACTTCGCTATTTAAAACAA
This sequence comes from uncultured Pelagibacteraceae bacterium, assembly GCA_902558545.1. GTDB lineage: Bacteria > Pseudomonadota > Alphaproteobacteria > Pelagibacterales > Pelagibacteraceae > Pelagibacter. The sequence goes on from CACEEJ010000018.1 coordinate 977, forward strand.
TACTTTTTTCACTAACAAAATTATCATGATTAATTCCTAAACTCTTAAGGTTCTTTTTAATTAAAAGTAGCGCCTGTTCTATAGATAAAGCTGTTAACTTATCGTTTATTTGATCATAATTATCAAAATTTAGATCTGAATTATTTGAAACTATATTTTTCGCAAAATCGATTAAATAATCCCCTGGATACAAATCAGGATTATCTTGAGGAAAAGTTTCGTTAAATTTTATTTCTCTAATTCTAAAATAAACTGATTTTGTAAAATTTATAATTTGATTACCATAATCATTAACATAATACTCTTTTGTAACCTTGTGCTTATTAAATATTAACACATTAGAAATAACATCGCCTAAAATAGCTCCTCTACAATGACCAACATGCAAGGGTCCTGTGGGATTAGCTGATACAAATTCAACTAAATAATTATTTTTTTTCTCTTTTTTATTAATTCCAAATTTTCCAGCGTTATCAATTATTTCTTTAATAAAGTTTGACCAAAAAGATGGCTTAAATTTAATATTTATAAAACCAGGTTTAGCAACTGATATGTTTTCTATTTGATCATCGCTATTTTTTATTTCAGGTGCAAGTTTTTCTGCTAATTGTATTGGAGAAGTTTTGTTTAGTTTCGATAAAACCATTGCAACATTAGTTGAAATATCACAATCAAATTTTGGAGGCGGTATTTCCGCATTAATACCATTGAAACTTTCTGGAACGATAAGTTGATTTTTTTTACTAAGTTCAACAATAATAGATTTAATTTTATCTAGATATAATTCAAAAATATTCATTTATTATCGTTATAAAGGTTAATTGCGTATCTGTCTGTCATACCAGATATAAAATCTGAAATAGCTCTATATTTGTCTTTAGTCAATTGCTCTTTAGTAAGAAATTTTCTAGGATTTGATTTAATTATTTTAAATAATTTCTTAATTATCATTTTACCTCTTTGATTCTTATTAAGCACTGATTTATTGTCATACATTCTATGTCTTAAAAATGATCTGATTTCTTGCTCAGAATTTTCTATTTTATCTGAAAAAGAAACTATTAATTGATTTGATTTTGATACATCTTTTAATGACTTAATTTTAAATTTTTTAATATTTTTTTCTGTATTACTTAGTAAATCTCTAATCATAATATCTATTGAATCTCTGATGATTTGATAAATAGCAATTTTATAATTTTTTTTATTTATTTTATTTTTATATCTTTGGTAAATATTTTTGAAAAAATCTAATTCTACTAATTCCTCAAGTTTAAATAGGTTTGCTTTAATTCCATCCTGAATATCATGATTATTATAGGCAATATCATCTGATATAGCTGATATTTGAGCTTCTAATGATGGATAGGTATTAAAGTTAATTTTATTTTTGAAAACTTTTAAACCAATTAGTTTATTGATCATGCTTAGATCATCTACTGGTCCATTATGTTTTAAAAGTCCTTCTAAAGTTTCAAGAGTTAAATTTAATCCAGCAAATTTAAAATATTTATTCTCTAAAAACATTACTATTCTTAATGTCTGAAGATTATGATCAAAACCACCATAATTTTGCATACATTCATCTAGAGCATCCTCTCCTGCATGACCAAATGGAGTATGACCTAAATCATGTGCAAGACTTAAAGTTTCAGCTAAATCTTCATTTAATTTTAGATATTTTGCAATTGATCTTGCTATTTGAGCAACTTCAATTGAATGAGTAATCCTAGTTCTAAAATGATCCCCTCCTGTGTTAACAAATACTTGGGTTTTATGCTTTAATCTTCTAAATGATGCGCTGTGTATTATCCGATCTCTATCGCGTTGAAAAGGAGATCTGTATTTTGAATTAGCTTCTTTATTAAGTCTGCCTTTACTTTTAAATACGCCTAACAAAGTGTCTTTTTTCATCCTTTAATTTAAATAATTAAGTATTATATTAGTAATATCAGTGTTCAGACATGATTAAAGAAATTAAATTTACGGATAAAGCGTTAAAACAAATAGATAATTTGTTATCAAAAAAAGACAAAGGATCATTCTTCAGAATCGCTATCAAAGGTGGAGGATGTTCTGGTTTTCAATATGAATTTACATTTGATAAATCAAAACAAGATGATGATTTAAATTATCAAAATATTTTAATTGATAAAACTTCAGCTGATTTGCTTAAAGGATCTGAGGTTGATTATGTGTCTGAACTAATAGGTGAACAATTCAAAATTTCTAATCCACAAACCAAATCTTCATGTGGTTGTGGAGTGTCTTTCTCGCTTTAATGCTCATTGCATCTTGGAATGTAAACTCGGTAAGAGCAAGAATTGAAAATATCAAAAGCTATTTATTAAAATATAAACCTGATATTTTAATGATGCAGGAAATCAAAACTGAAGATGTTAATTTTCCGTATGATGATTTTTCATCAATGGACTATGAAAGTCATGTATTTGGTCAAAAAAGTTATAATGGTGTAGCGATCATCTCAAAAAATAAATTAAAAAATGTCAAAACAGATTTAATTAAAGATAAGTTAAAACAATCAAGAATAATTTCAGCTGAATTTGAATATAAGAAAAAAAATATACAATTAATAAATATTTATACCCCTAATGGTAATCCTGTAGATACTGAAAAATATGATTATAAAAAAAATTGGCTTGATCAATTAATAAAACAATTAAAAAGTTTATCGAAAAAAAGTTCTAATATTATTTTAGCTGGTGATTTCAATATTATCCCTTCAGCAGAAGATGTTTATAATGTTAAAAGTTTTGAAGACGACGCATTATACAGACTTGAAATAAGAAAAAAATTTAGAGAAATGATTAATCTTGGTTTTAATGACGTCTACAGACATTTTCATGAGGATAAAGAAGGATATACATTTTGGGATTATATGAGAGGTGCATGGCAAAAAAATAATGGCATGAGGATTGATCATTTTTTAGTTTCAAATTCTATAATTGATCAAATTAAAGATATTAATATTAATAAAGATCCACGTGGAAGAGAAAAGCCTTCTGATCACACACCAATTGAGATTAATTTAGCTTAAAGATTTAATTTTATTTACTAATTCTTCGTTAATATTTCTTGGACCTGTATCCATTCTATTCTTGTGACGTCTTTCTCCAGGTAATCTTACTTCACCCATTGATTTCATTTTTTCAAAAAATTCCTCAGCATGTTTTTGCCAGTTAGTACCTGAAGTTTTATCTGGGTTAATGGCTAGTATGAATTCACCACCACTTGGAGGACCACCATCATTATTATCTTTGGCAGCTGTTTCAAAACTAAAATTATCTCCAACTAATGCGCCTGCCATTAATTCTACCATCATTGCAATTGCAGATCCTTTATAGCCACCAAAGGGTAATAGAACTCCACCATCAGCAATTTCCCCTGGATCAGTTGTTTCTTTACCATCTTTAGTTAAACCAGTGCCAAGTGGAACTTTGTGACCTTCTCTTTTAGCAACTTGAACTTCTCCCATTGCCATTGAAGCAGTTGCCATATCATAAACAACTGGTGTTTTACCTGGACGTGGCCAAGCAAATGAAATTGGGTTTGTTCCAAATAAAGGTTTTATTGCACCAGCAGGTGCTACAGCTGGCTTATAAGATGTACAAGCAAATGCTACTAAACCTTCCTCTGCTAATTTTTCTGTTTCAGGCCACATAGCAGCCATATGATGTGAATTATTTATTGCCAACACAGCTACACCATTTTCTTTTGCAGCTTTTGCTAGCTCAGGTAATCCTTTATTTAATACAACAGGAGCTAAACAATTATTTCCTTCAACTTTAATTACTGATGGAGATATTTTTTTTACTTCGGGTTTTCCTTTTCCATTTATCTTTCCACCTTTAAGACCTGTTACATAAGCTGGTAATCTAAATAAACCGTGTGATACAGAACCATCTCTTTCAGCATTCCTAATTAAGTCTGACAAAATTGATGCTGTTTCATCATCACAACCATTTGCTATAAGTGTTTTTTTGGCTAGTTCAAATATTTCATCTAAAGTTAAAGATACAGTGCTCATTATTTTGATTTACATTTTTTACATAAACCAAAAAATTCTAAATTATATTTACTATATTTCATTCCAGACTCATCAGCAAAGTTAGATAAATATTTTGAAAGTTTTGTATTACTTATTTCTGAAACATCCTCACAACTTTCACAAATTGAAAAAGCGGTAGCTTTTGAGATTTGGCAACTAGAATTTTGACAAGCAATAAAAGCATTTCTACTTTCAATCTTATGAATTTTTCCAATTTCAACTAACTTATCTAAAGCTCTGTAAACTTGTAGTGGTGCTTTAATTCCTTTTTTTTGAACGTTAAAAAGAATTGAATAAGCTTTCATAGGTCCGCCAGATTTATCAATAAGATCAAAAATAATTTTTTGATTTTTTGAAAGGTTGTGTTCTTTTTGCATATCTAAATACTTACCAATTACTTCTTAATTTTTCAATTTAATCGATTGTTTAATGTTTAATAATGATAGTATAAATAAAATCAAAGCAGCCACAATTATTGATGGCCCAGATGAAGTATTAAATTCTAAAGATGAAAATAACCCTAATATAACTGACAATAAACCACCTATGATTGAGTAAACTACCATTTTAATTGGACTATCTGAAATATTTCTAGCCATAGCAGCTGGAATAATCAACATTCCTGTTATTAATAATAGACCAACCATTTTAATTGATATTGCTATTACCGCAGCCATTAGAATTGTAAATATTGCTTTTGCCCTATCAGGATTTAATCCTTCTGCTTCAGCTAATTCGTAATTAACTGTAGAAGCGAACAATGGTTTCCAAATTAATTTTAGAACTAGTAAAATTACGGCACCACCAGTCCAGATGATTAACAAATCATCTGTTGTTACAGCTAATATATCACCAAACAGTAGACCCATAATATCAAAACGAATAAACGTTAAGAAACCAATTACTACTAATCCAACTGCTAGTGAGGAATGAGCTAAAAGACCAAGCAATGCATCTCCAGGCAAGTTTGTTTTCTTTTGAAGTTGAATTAAGATTAAAGCTATTAATGAAGAAATAATAAATACAGATAAAGCAATATTAAGTTCAAGTGAATAAGCCATTGTAACACCAAGCAAAGCTGAGTGAGCAAGAGTATCACCAAAATATGACAATCTTCTCCAAACAACAAAACAACCAAGAGGTCCTGTAACTAAAGCAATACCCAAACCTGCAACTAAAGCTCTTATAAAAAAATCATCAAACATTTAATTTTTCTTTATTTCACCTTCATCTGAATGCACATGATCATGTTTATGCTCATAAACAGAAAGGATTTGAGAAGCTTGTTCACCAAACAAAGTTTTATATTCATTGTTTTTTGCAACATCCATTGGTGAACCGGAGCAACATACATGACCATTTAAACAAACGACATAATCTGTTGCTGTCATTACTGTATGCAAATCATGTGAAATTAATAATATACCACAGTGTAAACTGTCTGAAATTTTTTTTATTAATTCATATAAAGCTATCTCGCCTGTATAATCTACTCCTTGAACTGGTTCATCAAGGACTAACAGTTCTGGTTTTTTACATATTGCTCTTGCAATTAATACTCTTTGAAATTCACCACCTGACAAATTTCCTAAACTTTTATTTTTTAAATGAATAACTCCAGTTAGTGATAAAGCTTCATCTATTTTTTCTTCTTTAATATTTTCTGTAAGCAACATAAAGTCTCGAACCCTGATAGGTAAAGTCCAATCTATTGAAATTTTCTGAGGTACATATCCAACTTTATTAGTATATTTTTCAACGCTACCTTCTATATTTTTATAAATGCCTAAAGCAATTTTAGCAGTTGTACTTTTCCCTGAACCATTGGGGCCTATTAGAGTAACAATTTTTCCTTTTTCAACTGCAATTGTTACTCCTTCTACAAGCCATTTACCATTTTGCTTAAAACCTGCGTTATTTAATTTAACTAATGTGTTGTTTTCTCTGCTCATATACTGCTTGACTTATAAATGTTATATTATTACATAGTGTTATATTATAACAACTAATAAAATAATTTACTTATGAATAATCTAAAAAAAATACCTTTTATCCTTTCAATATTGTCTTTATTGACATTCTTTACACCAACTAACGCTGATATTAAAGTAGTTGCATCTATTAAGCCCATACATTCTCTTGCAAGCTACCTTATGGATGGTGTTGCTAAACCTGATTTAATAGTTGATGGCTACGCATCTCCACATGGATTTGCAATGAAGCCATCACATGCAAAAATGTTACAAAATGCTGACTTAATTTTTTGGGTTGGAGAGGATTTGGAAAATTTTTTAGAAAAACCGTTAAAATCAATTGCAAAAAAAGCAGAAAAAATTGAATTAATGGAAATTAAAGGATTGCAAGTATTAAAATTTAGAGAAAGAAATATTTTTGATGATCATGATGATCACGGACATGACGATCATGATGACCATGGTAAAAAAGAAGATGATCACGACGACCACGATCATGATGACCATGGTAAAAAGGAAGATGACCATGACGATCATGGACATGACGATCACGGTAAAAAAGATGGTCACGATGATCATGACGACCATGATGGACATGAAGGACACCACCACGGTGAATTTGATCCACACATTTGGTTAGATCCTGTAAATGCCAAAGTTATATTAAAGGAAATGGCTGAACACTTAATTGAAAATGATTCAAAAAACGAGGCTACTTATAAAAGTAACTTGAAAAAAGCTCTTAATGATATTGATAAGCTTACTGCAGACGTTAAGGCTGAGTTAAATAAGAGTGTTGCTTCAATTGTTTTTCATGATGCATATCAATATTTTGAAGAAAGATTTAACGTAAATATTTTGGGTGCTTTCACAGTTAACACTGATGTAATGCCAGGTGCAGAACAATTAAAAGAAATTAGAGAGGTAATTGAGCATGATAAAGTTGCATGTGTATTTTCAGAGCCTCAATTTAACCCTGATATTATTAAAGCTGTTGCAAAAGATATGAATATTAAAACTGGAGTAGTGGATCCTTTGGGAGCTACTTTAAATCCAGGAAAATCATTATACTTTGATTTAATAAGAAACATGTCAGCATCCTTTAAAGGTTGCTAATCGTTATTAATGGAAAACAAGCACCAAGTACCTGTTACTGTTTTAACAGGTTTTCTTGGTGCTGGAAAAACAACACTTCTTAATAGAATTCTAACAGAACAGCACGGCCAAAAGTACGCCGTTATTGTAAATGAATTTGGTGAACAAGGTATTGATAATGACCTTGTGGTGGATGCTGACGAGGAAGTTTTTGAAATGAACAATGGTTGTATATGCTGCACAGTCAGAGGTGACCTAATTAGAATACTTAGTGGGTTAATGAAGCGAGCTGATAAACTTGATGCAATTATAGTTGAAACAACAGGTTTAGCAGATCCAGCTCCTGTAGCTCAAACCTTCTTTGTAGATCAAGATGTGGCAAATAAAACAAAGCTAGATGCAATTGTTACAGTTGCTGATGCAGTTCATCTAAGTTCACAAATTGAAGATCATCACGAAGCTGAGGAACAAATTGCTTTTGGTGATGTAATATTACTAAACAAAATAGATCTTGTGAAAGATGAGAATATAGACGTAGTAACAAAGAGAATTCGTAAAATTAATCCTTTTGCTAAAATTATTAAAACAACAAAATGTGGGGCACCACTAAAGGAAATTCTTAATCTTGATGCATTTAGTTTAAAACGTATTTTAGAGGTAGAACCAGATTTTCTTGAGTCAGATCATGATCATGAGCATGATGATGATGTTACAAGTTTATCATTCGTATCTGACAAACCTCTAGACATGGAAAAATTTCAAAACTGGTTTGGAAAACTTTTGCAGACAAAAGGTCAAGATATTATGAGAACTAAAGGAATACTTGATTTTAAAGGTGAAAATGATCGATATGTGTTTCAAGGTGTTCATATGTTGATGGACGCTTCTCCAATGGGAAAATGGCCAGACGATAAAGAACGTAGCTCTAGACTAGTGTTTATTGGACGTAACCTAGAAACCATGAATTTAAAAGAAGGATTTGAAGCCTGTAAATCAGAATGACAACTGATTTAAATCAATTTCCACAGTTAGATAAAACTAAATTTGAGCAAAGAGGAATTCAGTTAGAAATTGGAGTTCCAGTAACCTGTGCAGTTTCAATTGGTAATTATATAGCTGCTGGTTTTGGCGATGGTACTATAAGAATTTTCAGTTCTGGAGAAAAACACAAAACTTTAAAGGCTCATAAAGGTGTGATTCTTTGTATGGCAAAGGATGGTGATAATATTTTAACTGGTGGTGATGATGGTTATTTTTTAAAAATTTCACTTAACGGAGAAATAAATGAAGTTACAAACTTTGGTTCACGATGGGTAGATCATGTTGCAGCACATAATGGAAACCTAGTTTGTTCTTCGGGTAAGGTAGTTTATTATTGGGATAAAAATAAAAAAGAACCAAAATCTTTAAATCATGATAGTACAATTGGAGGTTTGGCATTTGATGCTAAAGGAAGACGGTTGGCTGTATCTAGATACGGAGGTGTTACAGTTTGGAAAAAAGATTACAGCAATAAGTGGAAATCAACAAAATTAGATTGGAAAGGTTCTCACAATAAAGTGAGTTTTAGCCCAGATGGTAAATACTTGGTAACTTCCATGCAAGAAAATGTACTTCGTTGCTGGCGTTTAAAAGATAAACTTGATTTTGCTATGTCAGGATATGGCTCAAAAGTTAAAAGTTTTGCTTTCATTGATGATACAAGTTACTTGGCAACATCAGGAGCAATAGATGCAATATGTTGGCCTTTTGATGGTGAAGGACCAATGGGTCGTAAACCTATCTGTCTTCCTTATATAGGAAATAAACAAGTTACATTTATCGAACCATTCCCTGATGAAAAAGCAATTTTTGCTGGTTTGAGTGATGGTTCTGTTTTTTTATCTCAAATTGAAAATGAGAATAACACTATAATAATTAGAAGTTTCACAGGTTCTGAAGTTAGTGCAATCGCAATGACTGACGATAAATCAAGTATATTTATTGGTGACATGAGTGGAAATACTTTGTGGACTTCAATTTGGGATCAATAAAAAAATGTTTAATAAAAAAAAACCAAATTTAGAAACAATTCAGAATTTAAAAAATTATTTTATAAAAAAATATGAAATACCAGAAAGTACAATTTTAAACATTGCAGAATTAAATTGTCATGAACCTGATTGTCCCCCAACCGAGACAGTAATAACTGCTAGATCAATAGATGGATCTACTAAAAACTGGAAAATTCATAAACCTATAGATGAAATAAGTGAAAATGACATTAATGATTTAGAATAAAAATTGTTAATTATTGTAGAGAATTTTTTCTTGTTTCATATAATAAGATATGATGAATGATTTAAATTTATTTAAAAAAAATGGCTTTCTTGTTAAAGAAAATCTAATTTCTCAAATAAAGATTAATAAAATTAACAAAATTGTTAATGAAGTAATTTCAAAAGAGAAAAAGAAAAAAAATGGTAATGGTGCAAATGGAACGCAATCCTATGATAATTACCATTTTGTCTACAATTCAGGTTCTTCAAAAAATAAAGAAATTTTAAGATTAAATAATCCTCAGAACAGGCATAAAGTTTTCTATGAATTATCTAGAGATAAAAAGATTATATCTATAGCTAAAAAATTATTAGGTGGAACAGTAAGATTTCATCTTGGTAAATTAAATTTTAAGCTTCCAAATAAGAAAAAAGGAAGTGAGATTGGATGGCACCAAGATTGGGCTTTTTACCCTCATACAAACGATGATTTAATTACAGTTGGTATATATTTAGATGATTGTTATGAGAAAAATGGGCCACTTAAAATAATAAAGAATTCACACAAAAAAAAATTGTACAGCCACCACAGCAAAGAAAATTATTTTGTTGGAAAAATAGATACTAAGAAAAATAGAATAGGAACTAAAGATAGTGTTTCAATAACTGGAACGGCTGGAACAGTAGTATTTTTTCATTGTAGATCAGTTCATGGGTCTGGACACAATCAAATGAATAACTCAAGACCGTTAATTTTATTTGGATATAGAGCTTGTGATGCGTGGCCATTAATCAATGATGGAAACCCTCATCCTGAAGTTGATTTGGAAAATTACGATAAAAATATCATTGTAGGAAATAAATCAATAAAACCAAGATTAACTAAAGTTCCAACCATAATCCCTCTCCCTAAGAAGAAACATTATGTTTCTATCTATGAACTTCAAAAAAATTAAATCACATAAAAGTCTATTGTAATAAATCTTTAACATAACATTCATATAAGTTTTGAATGTTATTTTTAAAAAAATATCTAAAGTGGATCAGTACATTCTTAGTATTAACTGGCATTTTACTTACAAATCTTAATATTTACCCACTGAATATTTATTTTCATGGTCTTGGTGTTATTGGATGGACAATTTCTGGGTTGTTATTAAAGGATAAGGCTATTTTAACTAACTTTGGATTACAAATTCCATTATTTGTGATTGGTATTTATAAAATTATTTTTTAATGAAAAATATTTTATTTGTATGCACAGGAAATTCAGCAAGAAGCATTATTGCTGAGAGCATTATTAATAACGAATACTCAAATAAATTTAAAGCTTTCAGTGCTGGTAGCAATCCATCTGGAAAAATCAATGTTGATATTAGAAGTTTTTTAGAAAAAAATAAAAATTATGATCTAACTAATTATAGTTCTAAAAACTTTGAAGAGTTTATAAATAATGAAATAAAAATGGATCATGTAATAACAGTATGCAATAACGCAAATAATGAGGTATGTCCTATTTGGCCTGATAAAAACCAAATTATACATTGGGATATAGATGATCCAGTAACAAAACTTCAAACTGCAAATGATGAAGAAAAGCAAATAATCATTAGAAACACATTTAATATTATAAGTAGTAAAATTAAAGATTGGATAAATGAAAAATAAAAGTAGATATTTTCTTTCTGAATTTATTGGAAGTTGCTTTCTAGTAATGATCATAGTTGGATCAGGTTTAATGGCAGAAAACTTGACTAATGATATAGCTGTAATGCTAATTGCCAATACTATAGCAACTGGAGCTGGATTGTTTGTGCTAATAACTGTTTTTGCAGATGTTTCTGGAGCTCATTTTAATCCATTTGTTAGTATAGCAATGACAATAACTGGAAAATTAAAAAAACGTCTTCTACCCTTTTATATTTCAGCTCAGATCCTTGGATGTTTATTAGGTGTGGCTTTAGCTAATTTCTTTTTTGAACATCAGATTTTTGAATTATCGACAAAATCAAGAGATGGTATCTATATTTTTGTATCAGAAATTATAGCAACATTAGGACTAATAATCATTATTTTTGGATCCATGAAGTCAGGTAAAATTACTGTAGCTGCATCTGTTGGGTTATATATTACAGCTGGTTATTGGTTTACTTCATCAACATCTTTTGCAAATCCTGCTGTAGCAATAGCAAGAACATTCACAGAGTCGTTTACTGGTATAAGTTATTTAAACACTCCTTTTTATATAGTTGCAGAATTAATTGGTATGTTAATTGCTGTTTATGTCACAAAAAAATTATTCTTAGAAAAAAATTGAAAAATTTAAAACTAACAAACAATATTAAATTAATTAATAAAAAATTTAAAAAAAATGAATTTTATCATTTTTTAAAAACTTCAAACCTTTCAATCGTAATACCCAAAATTAAGAACAAGTATATTTTGGTTTCACAAAAAAGAATTCCTATAAATCAAATTAATTTTGAGTTTCCATCTGGTATAATTGAAAAACATGAAACAGCTTTAATATCTGCTAAAAAAGAATTAATTGAAGAAACAGGATATAAATCAAGAAATAAATTGAGAAAAATTACTTCATTTTATTCTGAACCAGGTCGACTCACCACTAAAATTACTGGTTTTTTTTGTAATAATCTTATTAAAATTTCAAAGCCTGAAAAAGGAATAAAAATCCACATAGTTTCAGATCATCAAATAATTAAATTAATTAAGAATGGTAAATTTAATAACGCCTCTCATATTGGTATGTTTTTGTTTTATAAAAAAAAATTACTAACGTATAAGTTGTAATAGATTAAATTAAATTTTAATTATTTGAGTAAATTACTCTCGGCTCTAAAAATAATTCTCGCGCAAGAGCTTTAAATCTTTTTGTAACTTGTTTAGAAATTATTTCTTGATGTTGTGCTGGAATTTTTAAAAATACAGAGTTACCTCTTTTATACAATTTAAATTCCTCTAAGAAGATAGTAGAAATAGATGTAAGTGAGTGAGCAAATCTTAAGGCTGCACCAACTTGTTTACTAGAAAAAATTTCATTATTATTTAAAAATGTCAAATATTCTATTTTAGGGTTGTATTTAATGCTGCAGTACCTCCAATAACATGAAAGAGCTATTTGAATTCTTTCTTTATGTGAAAGTCTCAATAACGGAGTATTTAATGTTTCTTGAAAAACTAATTCTGCTTTTTGAAAAGCACCAAGTCCCCAATCCATATGACTTAAAACACAAGCTAAATTAAGCAATTTTTCATCGAAATGTTCATTACCATCAAATACAGGTTTGATAAATTCATGATACTTTTTGTAAGTTAATCCCAAATCACCTCTTTTCTTAGAAATATATTCTAATGATTTTTCAAAAACTTGAGAGTTATCAATATTTTTAAAGTAATCTGTTGCAAGAGATCCCTCTCTAATACCGCTTATAGAGCATATTATGTTTTTTGGATTTGTTGCTCTCATGATCTCATCTAATATTATAGAGCTATATGGTAGATAGGGTGTTCTAGATTTAGATATATATTCAACTGTTTTTAGTTTTGCTTTGTTGAACGATGCTATTTTTTCTACAAATGTCGATATAGTTTCATAATTTACTGAATACTGATGGATTATGTGGACAGGGTGTTTATTTTGAAAAAGATGAAGTTTAAATAAAGCTCTCCATGTTCCACCAACTAAATATAGGTTTTCAAATTTTTTTTTAGATAACCATTTCTCATCTCTCAAAAGTTTTTTTATATATTTGGAAAGGTTTCTCTTTTTTACAATTGGATTATTTATTAATCTTAAAACACCTAAGGGTAAAGATGTTTTATTAGTGATCAAACCATTTTCAACTCGAGCTAGTTCTAAACTACCTCCACCAAGATCGGCAACTAACCCATCTACATTATCAAATCCAATTTTAACACCTTCTGCTGAACAAATTGCTTCTTCCTCACCACTTAAGATTTCTATTTTTTTCTTAAAAAGATTTTCTACATATTCAACAAATGGTTTTGCATCAGTTGCTTCTCTTAAAACAGCAGTTGCTATTATTTTTAAATTAACAATTTTAGAAACATTTAAAATCTCTGAAAATCTCTTCAATACTTTTTGAGCATAATCAACACCAGACTTATGAAGTTTTCTTGATTTATCTAAATTTTTACCAAGTTCACAAACAGCTTTTTCATTGAAAAATGGCACACGAGAAGAGCTAAAATCTTCATAAATTAGCATCCTAATAGAATTAGATCCTATATCAATAACTGCTAATTTAGCAGGTTTTAATTTTAAATTTTGTTTATTTTTAAAAACTTTAATTTCCACTTTTAATTAATCTTAAGTTTAATTTTTTCGGTTTCATTTTTAATTTAGCTTTACCTCTTCCAGATAAACTAGGATTATTCATAAAATAATCATGGGCTGAAAAAGAATCATTTTCACTATATTTTATTTTTTTATAATTTCCACTAGCATCGAGTTCCCAACTTTGTTTTTTATCTAAATAATTAGCTAACATAATTTGATCAAGAACTTGTTCATGGACTGTTTGGTTTTCAATTGGAACTAGAAGTTCAACTCTTCGATTTAAATTTCTTGGCATTAAATCTGCTGATGAAATAAAAACTTTTGCATCTCTACTAGGCATTGTTTTTCCATTTGAAAAACAATAAATTCTTGAGTGTTCCAAAAATCTTCCAATCATGCTTTTAACTATTATATTTTCAGATTTATCTTTAACTCCAGGTCTTAAACAACAAACACCTCTTACAAATAAAAATATCTTTACTCCAGCATTTGAAGCTTCGTAAAATTTATCAATTATCGCTGGATCTACTAAGGAATTCATTTTGGCCCATATTTCACCTTTTTTACCTTTTTTGACATTTGCTATCTCGTTAGCAATACATTTGTTCAAAGTTTCCCTAAGATTAATTGGTGATATAGATATTTTACTAAGATTTCGTGGTTTTGAATAACCAGTTACATAATTAAAAAATTTTTCTACATCAGTTGCTATTTTTTTATCAGAGCTAAATAAAGATAAGTCAGTATAAATTTTTGCATTAACTGGGTGATAATTGCCAGTTCCCAGATGTATATAAGTTTGAATTTTTCCCTGCTCTTTTCTTAATATTAAAGATGATTTTGCATGTGTTTTATATTTTGCAAAACCATAAACTATTTGAATTCCTGCCTTTTCTAAACTTCTTGAAAGTTGAATGTTTGCTTCTTCATCAAATCTTGCTTTGATCTCTATTAAAGCGGTTACTGTCTTTCCATTTTCAGCTGCTGTTATTAAGGCTTTAACAATTGGAGAGTCTAACGTTGTTCTGTATAGAGTTTGTTTAATTGCTATAACTTTTTTATCATATGCAGCTTGATTTAAAAACTCAACGACAGCATCAAATGTTTCAAAAGGGTGATGAACTATTAAATCCTTTTTTTTTATAGTATCAAAAAAATTATTATTAAATTCCTTTAATCTCTCAACCTCTCTGGGATTAAAATTTTTAAATCTTAATTTAGAATTTTTAATTTTACAAACTTGGTCGATATCTTGAATTCCAACAATGCCTTCAATTTCATAGATGTATTCAGATTTTACGTTTAACTTATTGGTTATAAACTTAATTAAGTCATTATTACTATTTTTTAAAATTTCTAAACGTACGATGTCACCTGTTCTTCTTCTTTTTAAAGCCAATTCAAAAGATCTTACTAAATCTTCGGCCTCCTCTTGAATTTCTACATCACTATCTCTTATAACTCTAAATAACATTTTTTTATCTAAATCATGATCAGGAAATATTTCAGAAGCAAAAAAACTTATAACATCATCAATAATTAAAAATTTTTTAAAACTTTTAATAAATCTTGATAAAGCTTTTGGAATTACTATTATTGCATTTAAAACTCTTTTTTTATTTTTCTTATTTAATCTCATAACTAATGCTCTTCCTTGATTTGCAATAAATGGAAAGGGATGAGCTGGGTCTATTGCCGATGGTGTTAGCAGAGGGTAAATTTCTTCATTAAAAATTTTAAATAATCTTTTTTGATCCGATTTACTTAAATTTTCAGGTTTAACTATACTTATATTTGCTTTTTTTAATTGAAGAATTAAATCTCTATATATTTTATTTTGTTTATTAAGAAGATTATTTGTTTCCAAAATAACTTCACTCATTTGTTCATCAGGAGTAAGACCATCAGAGCTAAGAGAATCTACCTCTTGCTTGATTTGACTATATAAACCCGCGACACGTACCATAAAGAATTCATCTAAATTTGATCCAGCTATAGATAAAAATTTAATTCTTTCATAAAGTGGGTTTTCAATATTTTGGGCTTCTAGAAGAACTCTGTCGTTGAATTTGAGCCAAGACAATTCTCTATTTATGTATTTAGATCTAAGTATTTCTTTATCTTGTTTTTTTAATGCAGTCATATATTTAAACTTTATGCTCAAATTATACGTTATGCGTCATGCAAAATCTAGCTGGGACCATCCAAATCTTGAGGATCATGAAAGACCTTTAAGTAAGCGTGGCAAGAAAAATGCAAAAAAGATTTGTGAATTTTTTGTTAAAAAAAAATATAAGTTTGATTACATATTACTTTCATCATCAAAAAGAACAAAGAAAACGTTAAAAATTTTATTAAAAAAAATAGAAAAACCAAAAAAAATTATTTCTTCAAAAAAATTATACCTATCAAGTGAAGATAAAATTATAGATATAATAAAAAAAACACCTAAAAAATTTAAATCTGTGCTTTTAATTAACCACGAGCCTGCTGTTAGAAATCTAGTACGATCACTGACAAAAAATCATAACAACAATCATTTTAAGTTATTAAACTATAAATTTCCAACATCAGCTTTTGCAAAAATTTATTTTGATTTTAATGAATGGAATAAATTAGATGGAAGTGGTTTAATTAAGGAATTTATGAGACCTAAAGACCTTCAAGATTCTAATGAATAACCTGCTGATCTTACAGTTCTAATTAATGGTTTGGTTTTATCTATATTAATAGCTTGTCTTAATCTTCTAATATGTACATCGACTGTTCTAGACTCTACATAAATATTTTCACCCCAAACATTGTTTAATAGTTGTTCTCGTGAATATACTCTTTTTGGATTTTTGATAAAAAAATCTAATAATTTAAATTCTGTAGGACCTAAATTTATTTCAACATTATTTCTATAAACTCTTTTTGTTATTCTATCTATTTTTAGATCTGTAAACTCAACAACATCTGCAGATGATTGTGGTTTTGATCTTCTAAGTAGTGATTTAATTCTTGCATTAAGTTCTTTTTGACTAAATGGCTTTGTTACATAATCATCTGCACCTGTATCAAAAGCTCTTAATTTGTCCTCTTCCTCACCTTTTGCTGTCAACATTATTACAGGTATGTCGTTATACTTTTTGTCTTTTTTTAAATTCTTACATATTTCAACACCTGACAAATCTGGCAACATCCAATCCATTAATATTAAGTCAGGATGCTTATCTTTAATTTGTTTAAGTGCATCTTCACCATTTTCGGAATAGCTTACTTTGTGACCTTCTTTTTCAAGATTATATTTTAGCAGCGTTACTATTGAAGTTTCATCTTCAGCAATAAACACGTGAGCAGACATTTATTACTTTTCTCCTGTTACTATTGGCTCTGTTCCTTTTGGACGATCTCCTTCTAAATACTCTCCTGTAACTAAATAATATACCTGCTCTGCAACGTTTGTTGTGTGATCACCGATACGTTCAATATTTTTAGTAACAAATAATAAATGAGTACCATCATCTAGATTTTTTTCGTCTTCCTTCAAATATTTTATTACTTCTTGCATACATAAATTTGTTAAATCATCTATTTGTTCATCACCTTCCCAGACATTTATAGCCATAGCAGATGACCTATCTAAATATGCATCCAAAATAGATTTGAGTTGTTTTTGAACATTAGAAGAAACTCTTACCAAAGCTTCGGTCAAATTTTTTGGTAAATTTTCATTTAATAATAATGTTCTTTTTGAAATATTCTTTGCCAAATCACCTATTCGTTCTAAATCAGATGAAATTTTCAATGCGGTTACAGTTTCTCTTAAATCTATTGCCATTGGTTGTCTTAAAGCAATTAGATTTACCACCTGTTGCTCTATTAAAGTTTCAAACTTATCTATTTTTTCGTCATCTTTTATAACAGCTTCCGCATTATCACTATTTCTTGTGGTAATGGCTTGAATAGCCTTGCCTAATGACTCCTCGCAAAAACCACCCATTTTAATTATATTACTATTTAAATTTTTAAGTTCTTCCTCGTAAGACTTAACCGTGTGTGGTGCTTCAACCATTATCCAAACCTCCCTGTAATATAATCCTGAGTTCTTTTATTTTCAGGATTCTTAAATATTTTATCAGTAGAACCATGTTCTATCAATTCTCCCAAATGAAAAAAGCCTGTGTTTTGGGATACTCTTGCTGCTTGAGCCATTGAATGAGTAACTATTATAATAGTATGGTCTTTTTTTAACTCATCAATTAGTTCTTCTATTTGAGCTGTAGCAATAGGATCTAAAGCAGAACAAGGCTCGTCCATAA
>CACEEJ010000019.1 GCA_902558545.1 uncultured Pelagibacteraceae bacterium
TAGGTGATGAAAATTAAAATTTAACTTTTTTTTATTAAATACAGCTAGAATTGACTTTAAAGGTCTGCCCCAATTTAATTCAAAATTTCCCCAATACATTGATTTTTTCCATTGAATTTTATTTAATAATATTGGGATAAATTCCTCTAATAATTCATGTGTTTGCAACTTTTTTGATTTTGTCTTGAAAAAATAAAATTCTCCTTTGTCTGTTTTCTTTTGGTAGAGATCCTTTTTTAAGATTTTATTTGACCTAACAAACCCCTCGAGTGCTGCCTCTGGTGACTTAATATTTGGACCTTTAATCTCCTCAGATTTTAGTACAACATTTTTTTGAACACCTTCAAATAATACCACTAGTCTGTTTGGTGTTGAATATGACGAGCTTTTTTTAAATAAAATTGATTTTTCTAAAAATAAATCATTAAAACTTTTAAGTAAGTCTTCCCTTAAATTTTGTTGAAGATTTGAAGGTATTTCTTCACTAAATAATTCTAAAAAAAACTCTGACATTATTTTTGACTATCTAACCAAACGCCAGCTGCAGACTTTGTAATATCTCTTATTCTAGCAATATAACCAGCTCTTTGAGCGACACTGATTGCACCTCTTGCATCTAGAATATTAAACACATGACTGGCTTTTAAACATTGATCATATGCTGGTAATGAAATTTTTTTTTCTACCAAATCTTTTGCCTCAGACTCATGCATTTCAAACATTTTCAAAAGAGTTTCTACATTCGCATGTTCAAAATTATATGCTGAAAATTCTTTTTCAGCTTGATAAAAAACTTCGTGATATTTTACACCTTCATCATTCCATAATAAATCATAAACATTTTTTTCTTTTTGGGTGAACATACAAATTCTTTCTAAGCCATAAGTGATTTCAACTGATACAGGTTTACAATCAAATCCAGCCATTTGTTGAAAATAGGTGAATTGAGTAATTTCCATTCCATCACACCATACTTCCCATCCCAATCCTGCGGCACCTAATGTTGGACTTTCCCAATCATCTTCAACAAATCTTATGTCATGATCATTATGATCTATTCCTATAGTAGACAAACTATTTAAATAAAGTTTTTTTATATTTTCAGGAGACGGTTTGATTAAAACTTGAAATTGATAATAGTGTTGCAACCTGTTTGGATTATCTCCATATCTACCATCTGTGGGTCTTCTTGATGGTTGTACGTAAGCTGCTTTCCATGGTTTAGTTCCTAGTGATCTTAGGGTAGTAGCTGGATGAAAAGTTCCTGCACCAACCTCCATATCGTAAGGCTGAAGAATAACGCATCCCTTTTTACTCCAAAATTTCTGAAGATTTAAAATTGTATCTTGGAATGTTTGAATTTTTTTTTTTTCTTTTTTTGCTTTAGAAACCATATCTTTGCCAAATTGATCTTTCATCTAAAATACTTGCTATTTGATCTACTTGATTGCTAGATGAAGAAAGTTTTTGACTTAACCATCCTTTTGATTTTTCAAATTTTTTTATAATTACATCCTCACCAAATTTATCTTTTAATATTTCATGTGCGTTACCTATTCCGTCAATCAATCCTAAATTTTTTGCTTTACTGCCTGACCAAAACTCACCTGAAAAAAGTTCTACATCAGATTTGTTTAATTTTGATCCTCTACTTTTTTCAACAACATCTATAAAGTCTTTATGAAGATCCAATTGAATATTTTTTAATCTTTCAATATCCTCATTTTTTTCTTCTAAAAATGGATCAAGTGTGCTTTTGTTTTTGCCAGCTGTATGAACTCTTCTTTCAACCCCAATTTTTTTTATCAACTCTGTAAATCCAAAAGAAGAATATATCACTCCTATGGATCCAATTATTGAACTTGAATTTGCATAAATTTCGTCCCCAGCACAAGAAATCAAATAGCCTCCAGAAGCTGCTACGTCTTCAGCGAATACAATAACTTCTTTTTTGTGTTTTTTTGCTTGTTGTCTAATAAAGCTGTAGATTAAATGAGATTGAACTGGTGATCCTCCTGGAGAATTAATTGATATAGCAACACATGCCGCTTTTTTCAGAGAAAAAGCCTTTTTAATTAGTTCTTCTTGACCTGCAAAATCAATACCTTGTTTAAATTTTCCTGCATTACCAATAACCCCACTTAATTTTAAGTGAGCAACAATTTTTTTCTTTTTAAAAAAAGAGAACATAAGTAAGTCTTATAGAATTATTTATTGAATATAAAGACTACTTATAATTGAAGAAACTGGTGCGTCAATTGATAAGTAATATATATAAAGAAATTATACTAATTTAAAAATCTTATGGGAACAGTTGTACAGCTTAAAAATCAAATAAATGATTCATATTTTCAACTTAAAGACTCTGTTGAAGAAAAACTGGTTTTAACTGAAGAAAAAATAAAATCAAAATTATCTAGTGACGTACAGCTAGTTCAAAAAATGACAGATTATCATATAGAAACTGGAGGAAAAAGACTAAGAGCTTTACTAACATTGGGTAGTGCAAAATTATGCGGTTACTCTAAAGGCTCTAGAGATATAAATTTAGCTGCGTGTGTTGAATTAATTCACAGCGCTACATTGATGCATGATGATGTAATTGATGAAGGCACTGTTAGAAGAGGAAAAGAAACTTTAAACAAAGTTTGGGATAATCATTCGTCAGTTTTAATTGGAGATTATCTATTGAGTAGATGTTTTGAAATGATGGTAGAAGACGGAAACCTAGAAGTTTTAAAATTATTATCATCCACTTCATCTAAAATTGCTCAAGGAGAAGTTCTACAACTTCAACACAAAGGTGAAGTTGACATGCTGGAAGAAACATATTTAAAAATAATCTCAGCTAAAACTGCTGAGTTATTTGCAGCAGCAACTAAAGTTGGTGCAATTTTATCTGATGCAGATAATAAAGAAAAAGATGCTTTAGAATTTTATGGAAGAAACTTGGGATTAACTTTTCAAATAGCAGACGACACACTAGACTATAATGCTGAGCTCAAACTATTTGGTAAAAAAATTGGTCAAGATTTTTTTGAAGGAAAAATTACGTTACCAATAATTTTACTTTTTCAAAAATTAGGAAATGATGAAAAGAAAATTTTATCAAATATGTTTCAAAAAGAGTTAAGAAAAATAGATGACTTTAATGAAATTATTGCCCTTATAAATAAGTATAAAATAATTCAGGAATGCTATCAAAAAGCCCAGCACTATATAAATTTAGCCTCAAATTCTCTAAGCGTATTTAAAGACTCTAAAGAAAAAAATATTTTTAAAAGATTAACATCATTTAGTTTATCAAGAAATTTTTAAGGACTTAATAAGGACTTTATCCACTTCCCGGAGTTATCTTTATTATATTTTAATCTCTCGTGGATTCTGTTTTCTCCATCTAACCAAAATTCAATACTTTCTGGAGATAAAATCCATCCAGACCAGTGACTTGGTCTTGGTACATCTGATTTGTTGCTATATTTTTTTTTGTATTCTTGAATAGATTTTAACAATTGTTCTCGCGAATTTAATTCTTTACTTTGCTGAGAAGCCCATGCTCCTATTCGACTTTCATACGCTCTAGATGAATAATATTCATCTGCAACCTGATCAGAAACTAATGAAACCTTTCCATTAATTCTTATTTGTCTTAGGAGACTTTTCCAATGGAAACACATCGCAGCATACTGATTTTCTTTTAATTCATTTCCTTTTTGACTATTTAAATTTGTATAAAATACAAATCCATCTTTGTTGAAATCTTTAAGTAAAACCATTCTAACTGAAGGAATGTTGTTTTTATTTGATGTGCCCAAAGCAACAGCGTTTGGATCATTTGGCTCAGTTTTCTTTGCTTCCTCCATCCATTCATGAAATAAATGAATTGGATCATCTATATCAAGAAAGCAACTATTAAGACCTAAAGAGTTTTTTTGATTCATAATTTAAACAAAATAATCTATATAATATAAATAATGTCATTTAATACTTTTGGAAAGCTATTTCGTTTCACAACTTGGGGAGAATCTCATGGACCTGCAATTGGTTGTATTGTTGATGGTTGTCCTCCAAACATAAACCTTAAAGAGCAAGATATTCAAATAGAATTAGACAAAAGAAAACCAGGACAATCTAAATTTACAACTCAAAGAAAAGAGGATGATAAAGTTCAAATTTTGTCAGGAGTATTTGAGGGTAAAACTACAGGAACACCTATTTCTCTCATAATCTACAACAAAGATATGAGATCCAAAGATTATACTAATATTAAAGATAAGTTCAGACCAGGTCATGCGGATTTTACTTATTTTAAAAAATATGGAATTAGAGACTATAGAGGTGGAGGCAGATCTTCTG
Organism: uncultured Pelagibacteraceae bacterium; assembly: GCA_902558545.1. Classification (GTDB taxonomy): domain Bacteria; phylum Pseudomonadota; class Alphaproteobacteria; order Pelagibacterales; family Pelagibacteraceae; genus Pelagibacter. The sequence goes on from CACEEJ010000019.1 coordinate 4,357, forward strand.
CTAGAGAAACTGCAGCACGAGTTGCGGCTGGTGCAATAGCAAAAGTTGTACTTCAAAAAAAATTAGGTAAAAAATTTAAAGTAATTGGTGCAGTAACTCAGCTAGGAATTCTTGGATGTGATACAAATCAATGGAACGATAAAGTAATTTCAAAAAATCCATTTTTTTGTCCAGATAAATCAATGATTAAATTGTGGGAAAAATATTTGCTTGGTGTAAGAAAATCAGGATCCTCATGTGGAGCAGTGATTGAAATAAGAGCAAGAGGTATCCCAGTTGGTTTAGGTGCTCCAATTTATTCAAAATTGGATACCGACATAGCTTCAGGTCTAATGAGTATTAATGCAGTTAAAGGTGTAAATATAGGTGCAGGAATGAACTCAGCACAATTAAGTGGAGAACAAAATTCAGATGAAATTTCTTCAAAAGGAAATAAATTAAAATTCAATTCAAATAAAGCGGGTGGAATTCTTGGTGGAATTTCTACGGGCCAAGAAATTATTGCATCTTTTGCTGTCAAACCAACATCGTCAATTTTAACTAGTAGAAAAACTATAAATAAATTTGGGAAAAATACTTCAATATCTGTTAAAGGTAGACATGATCCCTGTGTAGGAATTAGAGCTGTACCAATTGGTGAAGCTATGATGAACTGTGTTTTACTTGACCACTACTTAATGAATAAAGCCCAATGTAGTTAGCTTAAATTAATTTTTCACAACTCTTATTGTCTCCTTTTGAAACAAAATATCAGCAATTTTCTTTGAAATTTGAGAACTGTTTAATCCAGCTTTATCGTACATTTTTTTTGGATCATCTTGTTCAATAAATTCATCTGGTAAAGTCATTGATCTAAATTTTAAACCTTTATCAAATACTCCTTTTTCAGCTAATAAATTTTTAACATGGGAACCGAAACCGCCTATTGATCCCTCTTCGACAGTTATCATAAGCTCATGTTCCTTAGCAGATTTTAGTATAAGTTCTTCGTCTAAAGGCTTAGCAAATCTAGCATCTATCAAAGTTGTTGAAACTCCTTTTGCTTTTAATTCCTCTACAGCTAATTTGCACTCCTCAAGTCGAGTACCGAGGTTTAAAATACAAACTTGTGTCCCTTGTTGAACGACTCTCCCTTTACCAATTTCAATTTTTTCATCTATTGATGGTAGATCAGCACCTACTCCAGTTCCTCTTGGATATCTGATTGCAGAAGGTCTGTCATTTATATCTACTGAAGTATTAATCATTTTAACTAGTTCAGCTTCGTCACTTGCTGCCATTACTACAAAGTTAGGCAAAGTTGATAAGTAAGTTATATCAAAAGAACCAGCATGTGTTGATCCATCAGCACCAACTAATCCTGCTCTATCTATCGCAAATCTAACTGGTAAACTTTGGATGGCAACATCGTGGACAACTTGATCATATGCTCTCTGTAAAAATGTAGAATAAATTGCAGCATATGGTTTGTATCCTTCGGTTGCGAGACCAGCTGCAAAAGTTACGGCATGTTGTTCTGCTATTCCTACATCAAACATTCTATTTGGAAACTCCTTGCCAAAAATATCCATGCCAGTCCCTCCTGGCATCGCTGCTGTTATTCCTACTATTTTGCTATCTTTTTTGGCATGTTTAACTAACGTGTTTGCAAATACTTTTGTATAAGCTGGAAGGTTTGATTTGCTCTTTACTTGTTCGCCAGTCTCAACATTAAATTTTGACACTCCATGATAATGATCATTTGCTTTTTCTGCATAAGAATAACCTTTTCCTTTTTGAGTTTTGATATGAATCATTATAGGACCCTCATGTCTTGATTCTTTTGCATTTTTTAAAATTGGAACTAGGCTTGATAAATCATGACCATCTATAGGACCTGCATAATAAAAACCAAGTGAACTAAACAATGTACCTCCAGTAACTGCTGAACGGAAAAAATCTTCTGCTTTTCCTGCTTTGGCACTAAATCTTTTTGAAAATGCAGATGTAATTAATTTTAAAGTTTCCCTGAGACTAAAATATATTTTACCCGTAAATAATTTTGCCAAGTAAGTTCTCATTGCTCCAACTGGTTTTGCAATTGACATGTCGTTATCATTTAAAATAACAATCATTTTCGTCTTAGATGCTCCAGCATTATTCATAGCTTCATAAGCCATACCTGCACTAATTGCTCCATCACCTATGACGGCTATTACATTGGAAGACTTATTTTCTAATTTGTTTGCCATAGCAATTCCTAATGCTGATGAAATAGATGTTGAGCTATGGGCTGCTCCAAATGGGTCATACTCACTTTCAGATCTTTTTGTAAAACCTGATAAACCATCACCCTGTCGTAAAGTTCTAATCTTATCTTTTCTTCCAGTTAAAATTTTATGAGGGTAAGATTGATGACCAACATCCCATATTAATTTATCATTTGGTGTATCAAAAACATAATGAAGTGCGACTGTCAATTCAACCACTCCCAAACCAGCACCGAGGTGACCTCCTGTTTCTGAAACAGCACTTATCATTTCCTTCCTCACCTCATCTGCTACTTTTTGTAAATTATCTTCAGAAACTTTTCTTAAATCAGAAGGAAAGTTAATATCATTTAAAAATTGATAATTTTTTTTCATTTTTTTCTATTCAATATATAGCCTAATGTTTCATTTATTTTTTTAGATCTTGAACCATATTTTATTAAATTCTTATTAATATCTTTTATTATATTATCACAATACTTTAGTGAGTCATCATAGCCTATTAAATTTATAAGTGTTGCCTTACCTTTTTTTTGATCTTTTCCCGTTTTTTTACCAGCTTCCTTAGAATTGCTTTTCAGATCAATTAAATCATCAGCTATTTGAAATAAGAGACCAATTTTTGATCCAATATTTTCAAAAAATTTAATTTCTTGGATAGTTTTTTTCTTAATTATTGCTGGAGCCGCACAGCAAAAACTAAATAACATTCCTGTTTTCTTTATTTCCATTTCTAATATTTTATTCCTTGATATTTTCTTCCTCTCATAACTTAAATCTAAATATTGCCCACCAGCTATTCCTAAATGTCCTGAACATTCTGATAATTTTTTAATTAGGTTGATTTTTATCTTTTCATTTAATTTCAATTTAGGACTTGATAAAATTTCAAAAGCTAAAGTCAGTAATGAATTTCCTGCAAGAACTGCTGTGGACTCACCAAATTTAATGTGAGTTGAAGGTTTTCCTCTTCTTATATCATCATCATCCATGCAGGGTAGATCGTCATGAATAAGTGAATAAGCATGAATACATTCAACGGCCGACCCAACTATTATCAATGTTTTATAATCTATTGAAAATAGTGACCCTAAATCCATTAAGATTTTAGACCTTATTTTTTTTCCACCTGGAAACAGACCATACTTCATGGGTGACATTAGCTGAGAATATTTTTGTGAATTAATATATTTTTTAAGGAATATATTTGTATCCTTGGCTATTTTATTAAGCTGTTTTTTCATTTTTTTTAGTTATCTCTTTAATCTTTTTATTAGTCTCTTCCCCAATAGATTTAAAATTTTTATGAAATTTCTTTTCGATAATATTATTTAATTTTAAAAGCTCTTGATAACTGTCAACTGAATTGTTTAAATCATTTTCCTTCTCAAGAGACTCGATAATCTTATTTGCTTTTTCTGTAAGCTCCTCAACTGAATACTGATCATAATCAAGTGGTAATATTTTATCTTTCATATAATAATAATTATTAATACATGAAATCTATTCAATCAAATATCAAAAAAGCAAAAAAATATTTAGATAATAATCATTGTGTTGCAGTACCAACAGAAACTGTTTATGGATTAGCTGCAAACGCTTATTCGAATAGTGCAGTTAAAAAAATATTTAGTCTTAAAAAAAGACCATTAAACAATCCACTTATTGTCCATTATTATGATATCCAAAGACTTAGGCAGGACTGTGACATCAATGATAATTTAGTAAAACTTTACAAAAAATTTTCTCCAGGCCCAATAACTTATGTTTTGAAATTAAAAAATAACTCAAAAATATCAAAATTTGTCACCAATAATAAAAAAAGTATTGCTGTTCGTTTTCCTAATCATAAATTGTTCAGAAATTTATTAAAAAATTTAGATTATCCAGTAGCTGCGCCTAGTGCAAATATATCCTCAAGATTAAGCTCAGTTAAACCATCTGATGTAAAAGAAGAATTTGGTTCAAAAATTAAATATATTTTAAATGGAGGAAAAAGTAAAATTGGAGTTGAGTCCACAATATTAAATCTTTTAGAAAAACCATCACTTTTAAGATATGGGGGCCTAGATACTAAAAAAATTGAAAATGTTTTAAAAAAAAAATTATTAATTAATGTAAATTCAAAAAAAAAATTGTCACCTGGTTTATTTCCGCTACATTACTCACCTGGAATACCTTTAAGAGTAAATGTTAAAAAACCAAAAAAAGATGAGGCTTATTTATTAATAAAAAAAAGAAAATCAAAGTTAAAAAATTATTATTATTTATCCAAAGTAAAAAATATAAAGGAGGCTGCAAATAATTTATATTCAACTTTAAGAAAAATTAAAAACGATGGTTTTAAAAAGATTGCAGTTGAAACGATACCAAACAAAGGTCTTGGCAAAACAATTAACGATAGATTAAAGAGAGCCTCTAAATATTAATGACAAATTCTATTGAAGTAATCAATCTATCAAAAAAATATAAAGATAAAGAAGCGGTAACTAATATAAATTTTAAAATTAATGAAAATGAAATGGTTGGTTTATTGGGGCCTAATGGATGTGGAAAAACTACAACTATTGGAATGATTTTAGGACTATTAAAACCAAGTAGTGGTGAGGTTTTAATCAACGGAGAGAATATTGAAAAAAATAAAATCTCACTTCTTCATAAAATGAATTTTATTTCACCATATATTGAATTGCCCAAAAAACTTAAAGTTGAACAAAATTTAATTGTTTATGGAAAATTATATAACATTCAAAATTTAAATGACCGAATAGATCACCTCGCAAATAAACTTAGATTAAAAGACCTTTTAAACAAAATTACAGGAGAACTTTCTTCTGGACAAAAAAATAGAGTAAGTCTTGCTAAAGCTTTAATAAATGATCCAACGGTACTTTTGTTGGACGAACCCACTGCTTCATTGGATCCTGAAACTGGTGATTTTGTAAGATCGTTTTTAGAAGATTACAAAAAGGAAAAAAAAATATCAGTTTTGCTTGCCTCCCATAATATGGAGGAAGTAAAAAGATTATGTAGTTCTGTTTTAATGATGAAAGATGGTTTAATAGTGGATAGAGGAACTCCTGAAAAGCTAATAACAAAATATGGAAGACGAAATTTAGAGGAAGTATTTTTAGAAATTGTGAGAAAATAAAAATGAATTTAATTAGAATTTATGGTCTTTTTTTAAGACACTTTTATTTAATAACTAGATCATTTCCAAGAATATTAGATTTAATTTATTGGCCTTCAATTCAAATTACTCTTTGGGGATTTATTTCTAATTTTTTTGCAACTCATAGCTCTTATTACAGTGGTGCAGTAGGAGTCATTCTTTCATGTGCAATTCTTTATGATTTTTTATTTAGAACTAGTATTGGCTTTAATATGCTGTTTTTGGAAGAAATTTGGAGCAGAAATTTTACAAATCTATTTATTGCACCGATGAAAATTAGTGAGATAATTGTCTCTCTAGTTTTTACTGCTTTAATAAGAGCATTAATTGGTTTGATCCCAGCTATACTATTAACTTCTCCTTTGTTTGGTATATCTTTGCTAAAACTTGGTGTTCCTTTAGCATTTCTTTTCTTGAGTCTGTATTTATTTGGAATAACACTTGGTCTTTTTGTTTCAGCAGGATTGTTAAGATTTGGACCATCTTTTGAGAATATTGCATGGTCTACCATGTTTTTATTAGCACCTTTTGGCTGTATTTACTATCCAGTTGAAACACTCCCAGAAGTCTTCCAATCAATCGCTTACGCACTTCCATTAGTTTATATTTTTGAGGAGACTAGAAATATCTTGGTCAATGGAATTGTAAATTATGAAAATATCATTAATGCAATCTATCTGAACGGATTTTATTTAATTTTGTCTATATTTGTATTTTATTACTCTTTCGACAAAGCTAGAGATAAAGGAACTTTAATAAATATAGGTGAATAAACTGGTGCGCCTGCTAGGAGTCGAACCCAGAACCTCCTGATCCGAAGTCAGGCGCTCTATCCAGTTGAGCTACAAGCGCATATAGTATTAATATTATATTTTATGGAAAAAAACATTAATTTTATAGTCAAAGAGGATGAGAAGAATTTAAGGGTTGATGTTTTAATCAATAAAAGAGAGGAATTAATTAGTAGAACTAGAATTAAAAATTTAATTTTAAAAGAAAAGTTAACACTAAATAATGAAATAATTAAAAGTCCATCAAAAAAAGTCTCAATTGGTGATACTATAAATCTTAAGATTCCAGAGCCTGAAATAGCATCCCTTAAACCTTATGAATTTAAATTAGAAATAATATACGAAGATGATGATCTATTAGTAATTAATAAACCTGCTGGAATAATCATGCATCCAGGGGCTGGAAATTATGATAAAACAATTGTTAATGCATTGATGCATTATGATAAGGATTCTTTATCAAATATAGGTGACGAGTTAAGACCTGGCATTGTTCATAGAATTGATAAAAATACATCTGGTTTAGTTGTAATTGCAAAAAACAACGAAACTCATGAAAATTTATCAAAACAATTTGGTGATCATACAATTATAAGAGAGTACCAACTTTTAATATGGGGAAAGTTAAGACCCTCCTCAGGAAGAATTGAAACATTTATAACTCGTAGTTCAAAAAATAGACAACTAATGGAAGTTAGTAGTTCTAAAGGTAAGAAAGCTATAACAAATTATAAAACACTTGAAATTTTTGAAAATCAAAAAACACCAACTTTAAGTTTAGTTGAATGTAAATTAGAAACAGGAAGAACACATCAGATAAGAGTTCATATGAACTTTAAAGGTAATAGTCTAGTTGGAGATGACAAATATAAAAAAAAATATAAAAAATTAAAAAATATTGATTTTGATATCCAAAATTCAATTACTAAATTAAATAGACAATTCCTGCATGCAAAAACTTTAGGATTTGTACATCCACGTACTAAAAAAGAGATGATTTTTTCCTCACTTTTGCCACAAGATCTAAATAATATTCTAAAAATGCTTAGAAATACTGAAGAATAAATTATTGAAAATTAGGTATAATTAATTAAATAAACACTGCTATGAGCACAACAATGAGCAACAATCTGCCAACCCTTTCTAATGAGGGTGGACTATCTGCATATTTAGAGCAGATTAAAAAATTTCCGATGTTAGCTGCAGAAGAGGAATATATGCTAGCAAAAAACTGGAAAACGACTGGCAATATTAAAGCTGCAGAAAAACTAGTCACTAGTCACTTAAGATTAGTTGCAAAGATTGCTATGGGCTACAAAGGATATGGTTTGCCTATTAATGAAATGATTTCAGAGGGAAATGTAGGTCTTATGCAAGCTGTTAAGAAATTTGAACCAGAAAAAGGTTTTAGATTGGCAACTTATGCAATGTGGTGGATTAAGGCTTCTATTCAAGAATATATTTTAAGATCTTGGAGTCTTGTCAAAATTGGAACTACTACTGCTCAAAAAAAATTATTTTTTAATTTAAAGAAAATTAAAAATCAAATTTCTCCAGAAACTGAAGGTGACTTAAGAGATGAACACGTTGATCATATAGCTAATAAGCTAGATGTAAGCAAAGAAGAAGTCGTTTCAATGAATAGAAGACTTTCTGGAAAGGAGTTCTCGCTAAATGCTCAAGTTGGAGAAGATGGCGATGAATGGCAAGACTGGTTGGTTGATAAAGAACTTGATCATGACTTAAAATTTGCTCACCACGAGGAAATGGAACAAAGAAAAGATTTATTAAAAGACTCTATTAAAGTTCTTAACGATAGAGAAAGAGAAATTTTATACTCGAGAAGACTAAATGATAACCCAACTACACTAGAAGATTTAAGTAAAAAATATAAAATTAGCAGAGAAAGAGTTAGACAAATAGAAAATAAAGCATTTGAAAAACTCCAAAAGCACATGCTTTTATTAGCTAAATCAAAAAATCTTTTACCCGCAAACTAAACTTCAAAAGGGTTTTCAATTAAAATAGTATCATCTCTTTCTGGACTAGTTGAGATACTTGATACTTTTGCACCAATAAAATCTTCAACAGCAAAAATATATTTTTTTGCATTTTCAGGTAATGAGTCCAGATTTTTAACTCCATTTGTAGAAACTTTCCAACCTGGAAAAGTTTCATAAATTGGTTTTATTTTTATTTGATCTTCTACAGCAGCAGGTAAATAATCTAATCTTTTACCATCGAGCTCATAAGCAACACAAATTTTAATTTCATCTAATTCATCGAGTACATCTAATTTTGTTAAAGCGATACCATCAATACCTGAAACTTTAATAGTTTGCCTTACCAAAACACCATCAAACCATCCGCACCTTCTTTTTCTACTTGTAACAGTTCCAAATTCTTTTCCACGTGTTCCTAAGAGTTCACCAACTTTATCTGTTAACTCTGTAGGAAAAGGACCTTCCCCAACTCTTGTTGTATAAGCTTTTGTAATTCCAAGAACATAATTAATCGAATTAGGGCCACAACCAGTTCCTGTAGCTGCGCTTGAAGCAACAGTATTAGATGAAGTTACAAAAGGATAAGTTCCATGATCTACATCAAGTAAAATACCTTGGGCTCCTTCGAATAAAATTCTCTTTTTTTGTTTTTTAAATTGATCAATCTTTAGCCAAACTGGCTGAGAAAATTCTAATATTTTGGGCGCTATTTTAAGCAAATCAGATTTAAGCTGATCTTTTTCAAAAATTTTTTTTCCTAGGCCTTTTCTAATCGCATTATGATGAACTAATACAGAGTCGAGTCTTTGATCTAAATTTTTTTCAGATCTTAGATCCATAACTCTTATAGATCTTCTTCCAACTTTATCTTCATATGCTGGTCCAATTCCACGTCTTGTAGTACCTATTTTGCTTTTTCCTGCTGCATCCTCTCTAATCTCATCCATCTCTCTATGAAAAGGCAAAATTAAATTTGCGGACTCCGAAATAATAAAATTATTTACATTTACTTCTACGCCTTTGGATTTTATTTCTTCTATTTCCTCTAATAAAGCCCATGGATCGACGACAACTCCGTTGCCAATAATTGATATTTTGCCTTTTCTAACTATCCCAGATGGCAATAATCTCAATTTATAAGTAACACCATCAATCACTAAAGTGTGACCAGCATTATGGCCTCCTTGGAATCTTATTACTACATCAGCCTGTTCAGATAACCAATCAACAATTTTTCCTTTACCTTCGTCACCCCATTGAGATCCAACAACAACTATATTTTTCATTATTTAAATTTTCTGTTTACTTTTAAGGAGGTGAGATGGTTAATTGGGCCATGACCTTTTCCATAATTAGGGTTTGATTTAATTGCAGAATTTACATACTTAATTCCTAGCTCACAAGATTTCTTTACTGTTTTTCCACATGATAAAAAAGTTGTAACTGAGCTAGATAATGTACAACCTGTACCATGGGTATTCTTTGTTTTGTGACGCTCGCTTTTGAAGATCTTTATGTCTTTTTTGTTTATTAAAATATCTATTACATTTTTATGTTTTAAATGACCACCCTTTATAAATACATTTTTGGCTCCCAATCCTATAAGTTTATTAGCAGCAAAAATCATATCCTCTTTTGTTATAATTGTTGTTTTAGTCAAAATTTCTGCCTCTGGGATATTGGGGGTAATAAGTGATACTTTTTTAATTAATTTTAATTTTAATAATTGAATAGCTTTAGTATCTATAAGTTTAGCCCCTCCTTTAGCAACCATAACTGGATCTAATACGATTTTTTTAACTTTAATTATATCCAGAGCTTTTAGTACCATTCTGATAACCTCTGAAGAATGTAGCATACCAATTTTTATTGCATCAGGTCTTATATCTTTGCAACTATAAATAATTTGATTAAAAATTTCTTTTGGATTAATTCCAACAATTGATTTTACACCTGTGGTATTTTGAGAAGTAACTGCTGTTATTGCGGTCATTGCATAAGAACCTAGAGCAGTGATAGTTTTTATATCAGCTTGAATACCTGCTCCACCAGATGAGTCGGATCCTGCGATAATTAAAATTTTAGAATTAGGTTTCAATTTATTAGATTTTTTTTATAATCATATTTACACATTTATATAAAAGAGCTTTATTTTCACTTTCTCCCATTACTCTTATTTTAGATTCTGTTCCTGATTTCCTTACTAAAATTCTTCCATTGCCTTTGATTAATTTATCTGCTTTTTTTATAATTTTTTTTATCTCTGGCTTATTAAGTATATTTTTATCTTTAACTTCAATATTTTCTAAAAGCTGAGGTGTTTTCTTAAATTGATCAAAAAATTCACTTGCCTTTTTTCCTTTTCTTAAAGCAAAAAGAGCTTCTAAAGCCACTAGCAAACCGTCTCCTGTAGTCGCAAATTTACCTAAAATAATATGTCCCGATTGTTCGCCACCTAAATTAAAATTATATTTCTGCATTTTTTCTTTAACATATCTATCTCCAACATTTGCCCTTAGAAATTTTATTCCTTTTGATTTAAAATATTTTTCTAACCCATAATTTGACATTAAAGTTCCAACAACTCCCCCTTTTAACATTTTTTTGTTTTTCCATCTTGTTGCTAAAGCGGCTATAATTTGATCTCCATCTATTATATTGCTTTTTTCATCACACATTATAATTCTATCAGCATCCCCATCTAAAGATATTCCAATATGTGCTTTATATTTTTTTACAGCAGATCTGATTTTTTTTGGAAAAGTTGATCCACATTTTTTATTAATGTTTAAACCATTTGGTTTAATTCCTATTGCTATGACTTTAGCTCCTAATGATTTCAATAATTCAGGACCTGCCTTATAACCAGCACCATTTGCACAATCGATTACTATTCTTAGTCCTCTTAAATTGAACTCTTTAGTGAAATTTTTTTTTAATATTTTAATATATTTTTTGGTACCTGTTTCTAATCTTTTAACTCTTCCTAATTTTTCAGAATGTGAGAGGTTTTTTGAGATTTTTTTATCTATAAGTCCCTCAATTTTTTTTTCTATTTTATCTGATAATTTCATTCCATCAGGGCCAAACAATTTTAAACCATTGTCAAAATGTGGATTGTGAGAGGCGGTGATCATTATACCCATATTGGCCTTCATTTCTTTCGTTAGCATAGCCAGCCCATTAGTTGGTAAAGGTCCTAAGGTATAAACATGCATACCAGCAGAAGCTAAACCTGAAACAAGAGCTGGTTCAAGTGTATATCCTGATAATCTCGTATCTTTTGCAATTATTGCTGTTTGTTTTCTTTTTTTTTGTGATTTAAAGTATGTTCCACTTGCAAGTCCAAATTTAAAGAACATATCTCCATTTATAAATTTACTATTAACTGCTCCTCTTATTCCATCTGTTCCAAAATATTTTTTTGTCATTAATTTTTGACTATCTCATTAAAAACTTTAATACCTTGCTTAACTTCATTTACATCATGAATTCTTAAAATCTGAATTCCTTGCATTAAAAGATATATTGAAGAAGCCATAGTTCCACCGATCCTTGTTTTGCTATCATTTTTTTTTGATATATCTTTAATAAATCTTTTTCTTGAATTCCCTACTAGTATAGGAAAACCTAATGAATGAAAAATAGAAACACCTCTTATAAGATTCATATTATGTTTCAAATTTTTTCCAAATCCAATTCCAGGATCTAAAATTATATTATTGTGTTTAATACCCTTAGATCGTATTAACTTAATCTTATCCTCAAAATAATCATATATATCTAATAATTCATTTTTATATTTCGCTTTCTTTTGCATATTTTCTGGTGTCCCAACTGAATGCTGTATTACAAATGGAATTTTATACTTTTTTAAAATATTTATTGTTTTGGGATCATAACTTAATCCTGAAACATCATTAATAAGCTTAACTCCTATTCTAATACCATTTTCCATAATTCTGGATTTTCTTGTGTCTAAAGATATTGGTATTTTTTTTACAATTAATTTTAATGACTTATTAATTCTATTCCATTCTTGCTTTTCATGTACAGGCTTCGATCCTGGTCTTGTAGACTCTCCACCAACGTCAATTATAGATGCGCCACTTTTGTATAAACTAATGGCATGAGTGATGCCCTTATTTTTTTTATTAAATTTTCCTCCATCCGAAAAACTGTCGGGTGTAAGATTTAATACTCCTAATATATTTGGAATTTTTTTAAAATTAAAATTAGAAAAATTTGGTTTTTTTGAACTAATTTTTTTTAAATCTGAATTTATTTTTGTTTTTAATTTTTTTGGTAAATATCTAATTTTATTTATTGAAATTTTTCTAATTTTTTTTCTTGTGATTATCTCAACATGGTCAAAAGATATCTCTTTAATCTGATGTAAAGGGATAGATTGTTTTTTATTTACTAAAATTTTTGATTGTTTGCCAAAGTAGAAATTACACGCTTTTGTGTAATATCTTGGCATTATTTATTAATGAACAATTTTTGGTTTCAAACCCATCGCGCCCAAAGCTGAATCTTGATCATCTTTTGATTCTGGATTATCTAAAATTTTATCTTTAGGATATAAATTTTTATTAATTATATTCTCTATTTCTTCACCAGTTAAAGTCTCATAAGTTATTAGTGCTTTTGCAATTTTATGTAGATCATCTATTTTTTCTGTTAAAATTTCCTTAGCTTTATTATACCCTTCATCTACAAGCTTTCTTATTTCTTTATCAATTTTCTGAGCAACTTCCTCTGATACCGATTGAGTTTGAGTAACTGATCTTCCCAAAAACACTTCTTCTTGGTTTTCCCCATATTCAACTGGGCCCATTTCTTCACTCATTCCATATTTTGTCACCATTGCTCTTGCTAACTGTGTAGCCTGGTTAATATCAGACCCATTTCCTCCACCTGCTCCTGTGGATATATTATCTTTTCCAAAAATTAATTCTTCAGCCACTCTTCCTCCAAAACAAACAGCTAGTCTCGCTTTAAGATATTTTATTGAGTAACCGTGTTTGTCTCTTTCAGGTAAGTTCATTACCATTCCAAGAGCTCTTCCTCTTGGTATAATAGTAGCTTTGTGAATTGGATCATAACTTGGCATATTAAACGACACTAGAGCATGTCCACCTTCATGATATGCAGTTAGTTTTTTCTCATCTTCTGTCATGACCATTGAACGTCTTTCAGCACCCATCATAACTTTATCTTTTGCTTCCTCAAATTCTAACAATGTAACTATCCTCTTATTTTTTCTCGCTGCTAACAAAGCTGCTTCATTAACTATATTTGCAAGATCAGCTCCTGAAAATCCTGGTGTACCTCTTGCAATTGTTCTTAAATTAACATCTGGCGCCATTTTTATTTTTTTAACATGAACTTTTAAAATTTTTTCTCTTCCTATAATATCTGGGTTTGAAACTACTACCTGTCTATCAAACCTTCCTGGTCTTAGTAAAGCTGGATCGAGCACATCTGGTCTGTTTGTTGCAGCTATAATGATGACACCTTCATTTGTATCAAAACCATCCATTTCAACTAACAGCTGGTTTAAGGTTTGTTCTCTCTCATCATTTCCACCCCCTAGACCTGCACCTCTACTTCTTCCAACAGCATCTATCTCATCTATAAAAATAATACATGGAGAATTTTTTTTACCTTGTTCAAACATGTCTCTTACTCTAGATGCTCCTACTCCAACGAACATCTCAACAAAATCAGAACCTGAAATAGTAAAAAACGGAACACCTGCTTCACCCGCAATTGCCCTAGCTAATAAAGTTTTACCAGTTCCCGGAGGTCCAACAAGTAAAGCTCCTCTTGGAATTTTACCACCCAGCCTACTAAATTTTTTTGGGTCTTTTAGGAACTCTACCATTTCTTCTACTTCTTCTTTAGCTTCCTCTACACCAGCAACATCATTAAAAGTAACCTTTCCTTTTAATTCATTCATCATTTTAGCTTTTGATTTTCCAAATCCCATTGCTCCACCTTTGCCACCTTGCATTTGTCTCATAAAGAAAATCCATACTGCAATAAGCAATAACATAGGAAACCATGATAAGAGTACACCAAACAATGAAGGCATTTTTTCATCTAAAGGTGCTGCTGAAATACTCACACCTTTCTCTGATAATTTTTCTATAAGATTTGGATCATTAGGAGCATAAGTTGAAAAAGAATTTCCATTCGAATAAGTTCCTTTAATGTTATTTCCCTGAATCTCAACTTTTAGAACTTCACCGTCTTCAACTGAATTTAAAAAATC